>JAEZBT010000233.1 GCA_023426865.1 Actinomycetes bacterium | reverse complement strand
AATGCGATTCTGACGCCGCACATCTCAGCGGGCACCCGCGACGCCATGCGCCAGAAAATGGCAGCGATCTTCGCCAATCTCGACCGCTTCTTCAGCGGCAAGCCGATGAACAATCTCGTCAGGTTTCCATAAGTGCAGCGCTGGATTGCGCCGAAACTTCTCTACCGCGCGGCCGCACGCGTCCTGTCGAAGAGCAGCCGTTGTCAATTATTGGAGGAGGCTTCGAAAGACCGGTCGATGGCCTGAAGTCTGACGGACAAAGAGTTGATCAAATGCCGCTCGAAACTACCAAGGATTCCATATTCACGTCCTGACTTCGGCCGGATAAGCCAGACACCGAAATCGATCTGCGGAACGAAAGCTCTCACCGCTACCCGTGGATCATTCAGACCGTCCTGATTGTAAACGCAAAGCGGATCAACGACGGACACACCGGCTTTGGCAGCCACAAATGAATAAATCGGCTCCGACTGCCCGCTCTCAATAACGATGTTGCGATGCACGTTCAGTTGGTCGAATATCCGATCGACTATGCTCTTCGAGCTGTCCTGCAGACCAAGGGAAATGAAATCCTCACCCTCCAGATCGCGCGCGTGAATGGCCGGCCGGGCGGCAAGGCGGTGTTGCGCCGGGAGAAGGCAAACGGCTCGCATGGTGTGGATATGTATTGATTCCACCTCCGAGCGATCTCCTGCCAACGAACTGATTGCCAGATCGATGTTCTGACCGGCGACAGCGTCAATGACGGTGCGCGAGCGCATGCTCTGGATATGAAAGCGCGCCCCCGGATGAGCTTCGTGAAAGCCGAGTACAATCTCGGGAATGATGCAGCGGGCTAGTGCCGGAAATGCACCGATCCGCAACGAGCCCCAGTTCTGTTCCTTGATGGCAGTGGCAACGCGGGCTATGCGGTCCACGTTGACGAACAGACGCCTGACCTCACGGTACAGCGCCTCCGCGTCTCGGGTCGGCAGGATTTTGCCGCCGCGCCGGTCGAACAGCTTGAAGCCGCATGTCCGCTCGAGTTGAGACAGCAACTGGCTAACTGCAGGTTGTGACACGCTCATCCGCTCGGCCGCTGCGGTCACGCTGCCGGTCAACACCACTGCCTGAAATGCCTCGAGCTGACGAACTTTCACGGGCGCGCCTATAAGTTTGACTTAATTAACTCGGAAGTCTTTTAATTTGCCTTATACCCCAGAAGGGGGTCTGGTGACACCAGAAAAGGCACCTGCTGGCGGGGGTAAAATGTCTATTGTTTCAAAAATATCCAAAATACTGGCATCGTCCGCATTCATTTTCGCGGCCGCATCTGTATCCGCATCAGCAAATCAGGTCGATAAAATCAAAGATCGCGGACGAATCGTTATCGGCATAAAGAACGATTACAAACCATTCGGATTTCTGGCGCCTGACGGATCACTTCAGGGCTTCGAAATAGAGCTCGCAAAATATATCGGGAAACAGATTGCGGGCTCTGCAGACGCCATCGAACTGGTGCCCGTGGTCGCGTCCAACCGCATCGAACTGCTTAACCAGGGCCGCATCGACATTATCGTGGCGACGCTCGGACGCACCGCCGAACGGGCCAAAGTCATCGATTACTCCAGCGACTACTACATGCTTGGTGAGGGCGCGATCGTCGCGCCGATCGGCTCCAGGCTGAGCAGTTGGGAAGCGCTGAAAGGCGCCACGCTTTGCGGAATGCTCGGCAACTCGTTCAACCGGGTTCTGGAAGGAAAGTATGGCGCCAAGCTGGTGCTGTTCCAGGGCACCGCAGAGGTGTTCAAGGCCTTCGAAGACAACCGTTGCGACGGCATCGGATACGACGAACCGCTGCTGCAGCAAAAGGTTGTCGAGGACGGATGGAAAGGCAAGTACGAGATCACCATCCCAGCTGAAAGCTTCATCCCGCTCGGCGTAGGCTTGAGAAAAAACCAGCCGGAAATGCTCAAGGCGGTTAACGACGCGATCAGGTCCGCCGAAGCGTCGGGACTGCTGACGGCGGCAGCCGATCACTTCAAGATGGGCAAATCGCAGTTTCTGGAAGACCAGGAAGCAAAAGCGAAGTCCACGAAGTAAGCCATTCCTCAGGGGAATGTTTCAGTGAACATCGATTTTTCGTGGCTGGCCGACCCTGTCTATCAGGGTTGGCTGCTGACGGGCATCCAGAACACGCTGCTTCTAAGTATGTGGGGCATAATCCTGATGCTGGTGGTGGGCGTTCTTGGTGCCGCCAGCATCCACTTCCGCATTCCCGTCGTTGCGCAGGTTGTGACCGTTCTGGTCGAACTGTTCCGCAATACGCCATCACTCGTGCAGCTGTTTTTCCTGTACTTCATGCTGTCGGAAATGGGCCTGCACTTTACGGACTCCGAAACCGGGCGGAACGTGCCTCTGTTTTCCGGATTCGTGTGCGGTGTGATGATGCTCGGTCTCTATAACGGATCGATCGCGGTGGACATCATCAGGTCTGGACTGCTTTCGGTACCCAAGGAGACGGTCGAGGGCGCAACTGCACTGGGTTGCAGCCGTTTCCAGAGATTTCTTTATGTCGAGCTGCCCATCGGGCTTCGCCTGACCATTCCGCTGATGGCCAATAACATCGTCACGCTCATCAAGACGTCATCGCAGGCGGCCCTGGTTGCCGTCGCAGACCTCATGTACTCGGCGACGCAGATAATCATGGAGAATTTCAGAAGCCTCGAAGTCATGATTACAATCTGGGCGATTTATATCGTCATCGTCAGCATCGCCGTCTATGCCATCGGATGGATCCAAAGGCTGTCGAGAATTCCGGGGTATGGACAATGAAAACCATGCAACCGGAACTGAAGGCTTTTATCTCCGGGACAGTCGGCGTTACCGCTACGCTTTTGGCAATCCTGTTTGCAATCTACGGCGCAGGCACGGCCGACGTTCTGGCCCAACTCGCATCCATGTCGTCGCTGCTGCTGACCGGGGTGAACGGTTATGCGTCGCTCGGCGGCGGCTTCAGTGCAAACATTCTAATCAGCTTGATTGCGATGGCCATTTCCATTCTGGCGGGAGCGGCTCTGGGTGCCTGCCTGATCGCGCAAAATCCGTTTCTGCGGAACGTGTTCAGGTTCATCATGAACTTCTTCCGCAACTCCCCGTGGCTCGTCATCCTCTACGCGATGCTCTACCTCATTCCTTATGAGATGACGGTATTCGGATATGCGATTTCGCTGTCTCCGGCCGTCAAAGCCATCATAGGCCTGTCTCTGCCAATAACAGCCAATGTGGCCGAAGTATTCCGCGGCGGAGTGGAGTCGATTCCCAGCGGCCAATGGGAAGCATCTCGCGCGCTCGGATATAACCGGCGACAAACGCTGTATCAGGTGATCCTGCCCCAGGCCCTTCCGCTCATGCTTCCGAACATGATGACTGTCTATGCGTCGCTATTCATAGGAACCAGCCTCATTGTCGTGACGGGCACAAACGATATCCTCTCCATGGCGAGAGTTATCATTGCAAGCGGCAACGAACACTACGCAACAGCGATCTACATATTCATCCTGTTTGCGTTCTTCATCTATGCCTTCCCGATCGCCATGACCACCAGGTGGCTCGAGCGTCGCCTGAGGAGTGTCTCCCGATGAGCCAGCATTTTTCTGCTCCTCTGATCGAAATGAAAGATGTCAGGAAAAGCTTCGGAAACATCCAGGTTTTGAAGGGAGCCAGCCTGTCTGTTGAAGAAGGCGGCGTGGTTTGCATCATCGGCCCATCCGGGTCCGGCAAATCGACCCTCCTGCGCTGCATCAACGCTCTTGTCCCGATCGACAGCGGGTCCATTAAGGTAGGATCTTTCCAGGTCGAGCAGCTGAAAAAGGAAAGTGAACTGATCGCCTTGCGCCAGCAAGTTTCGATGGTCTTCCAGCAGTACAACCTCTTTCCGCACAAGAACGTGCTCGACAATATCGTCATGGCCCCGGTGAAAGTCCTGGGGCAGTCGAGAAAGGACGTGCGGGTCCGGGCGCTGGAGCTTCTGGAAAAAGTCCAGCTTTCCAACAAGGCAGATGCATATCCCGGCCAGCTTTCCGGCGGGCAGCAGCAACGCGTTGCGATCGCGCGCGCACTGGCCATGCAGCCTCGCGTCATCCTTTTCGACGAAGTGACCGCCGCCCTTGACCCGGAAATGGTCAGCGAAGTCCTCGCTGTCATCCGCGATCTCGCCCGCGAAGGCATGACATGCATTCTCGTGACGCATGAGATGCGCTTCGCAGAGGAAGTCGCGGATCACGTGTTCTTCACCGACAAAGGCGTCATCGTGGAAAGCGGCCCGCCGAAAACTCTGTTCCGATCTCCCCAGGATCCACGTCTTCAGGCCTTCCTCGAAAAGGTTCTTTGAATAGTTTTTAGGATGAAGAGATGACCACCTACAGAGTTCTGATACCTGACGCACATCTAGCGGATCAGGAGATCGAAAAGTCCGTCGCCGGAGATAAATTAGAATTTTCAGTCTTTCGTGAGACGGATCCATCGGCCATTCCGGATGAGGAATGGCGATCGTGCGACGCGATCCAGATCTGGCACAAGATGAAGCTGACGTCGGATATCGTCGCCAAGCTCGACCGCTGCCGCATCATCGTCCGCGTTGGCGTCGGTTTCGATAACGTAGACACAACCGCCTGCAGTCGCAGGGGCATCCCGGTTTCCAACGTGCCAAATTATGGCACCACGGAAGTTGCCGATCATGCGCTCGCATTGCTGCTCTACCTGGTCAGGGGCGTCGGGGTCTACGAGAGCAATCTGAGGCGCGATCCAGTCGCCGGATTCGTGGCTGAGGACGCGCCTGTCGTTCGTCGTATCCGGGGAGCCACATTCGGCGCGATCGGCATGGGACGCATCGGGACAGCCGTCGCGCGTCGGGCACGGGGCTTCGACATGAATATAGTTTATTACGACCCCTATGTCTCTGAGGGCCACGAACTCGGATTGGGCTTCGAACGCGTTAAATCCGCAGAGGAGCTGCTTGCCCGAGCAGATATCGTGAGCCTTCATATCCCGCTTTCAGCACAGACGAAGAATTACATCAGTGCCCATCAACTCGGCCTGATGAAGGACAGGGCGATTCTGCTCAATATCGCTCGCGGCGGGCTGATCGACATCGACGCGCTCCATGAATCACTGCGCTCCAACCGACTTGCTGCGGCGGGCCTGGATGTCCTTCCGACAGAACCTCCGAATCCCGACCATCCGCTGATCTCCGCGTGGCGCAACAAGGAGCCATGGCTGAAAGGCAGGCTCGCAATCACGCCTCATGCGGCTTTCTACTCGGAGGCGGGCTACGTCGATACACGGGTCTTCTCGACAGAAATCGTCCTCGACTACCTCTTCCAGAACCATCTGCGGAACAACGTGAATCCCGACTGGCGCACGCCGGTATTGTCGTAATCCGCATCGGACTCCACCTACATCTGAGGACTTAAAATGATCCAGGGTGCGATCGCGTCCCTCGTTACGCCGTTCACGTCGAATGGCGATCTTGACACGGCGGCGATGTCCGCAATGAGCGACAGGGCTGCTACGGCGGGCTTCGACTCCATATGTTTTGCCGGTGGTACCGGTGAGTTCCTGTCCCTGACGGAGGCAGAGCGCGATGACGGCCTGAAGGCGGTCATCGATGGGGCTGCGGGAAAGCCCGTCCTGTCGTCTGCGATGTATACGCAGCCGAAAGACATCCTTGCCTCCGCCGAGCGGTCGGCGAAGGCAGGCGCGCAGGCGATCATGGTCATCCCGCCCTATTTCTACGGCGCTGACCAGAACTCCATATTCTCTTATCTGTCCTACGTGGCGCAGAATTCCGCGCTGCCCGTGCTGCTGTTCAATTCCGCCAAACGCGGCGGCACAGCCATGACGCCCGACACAGTGATCCGCCTGGCAGAGGCGTCTTCGAATTTCATCGGTATCAAGGAAACGACGGAAGACATGAACGTAATCGGGGATCTTGTTTCCCGATCACCGGCGGGCTTCCGTGTCATACAGGCGCATGAGCCGGTGATCCTGCCCTCATACGTCCTTGGCGCAACGGGCAGCTTCGGATCGCTGTGCAACCTCATCCCGAAAACGGTTGTAAGGCTTCACAAGGCGATCGGGGACAACGACCTCCCGCTCGCACGGAACCTGACGCGCAGCATCTCGGCAATTGCAGATGCCGCCTACTCCGTGACTATTCCCGTCGGGATCAAATATCTCATGCGGCTGGCGGGTATTCACGACGGCGATGTCAGGCTCCCCCTCATCTCGGGTTCGCTGAGCGAGGCCGACCAGAAGAGGCTGCAGGGAATAATCCCCGTTATCAAGTCAGCTGAAGCAGAGAGTTGAAAAGTTCAGCGCACGGATAGTGCTGCCTGCACATAAATTGCCCCGACGTCGGTCAAGATTTATCGACGTCGGGATATCAGTTTCAATGACATTGCTCACTGCTTGCCTTGGCTCGCTGCGATAGACACGCACACGCGATCCCTTTCGCTCGTGAGCTACAAGCGGCATCTTTTGCCGCCCAATCAACGCACGTTGTAGACGTCGACAGAGGCCCAATAGAGGCGACGCCACGCTATAGCGTGAGCGGTCATCGCATGTCCCTTCTTCGGTTGTCAGGCTCACCATCTCGCACGTAAGGGCGCAGGCCCTTCGTGAGAGGGAAACAGCGGCAGAACCTCCTCGGCCAATTCCTGTATGATTTCGGCGGCGGGGCGCTCCGAGAACTGGATGCCAAGAGCCGCATGGTTCACGCCCGCGTCTCGCCATTCGCCCAAGAGGTCGATTAATCCGTTCCGGCCGGTCCTGAGCACGAAACCGCCCTGCAAAGGTGTGCGGGGGAAATTCGGATCGGCGACCAGATCGAGCCATTCATTCGTCATATGCGGCCGGAATCCGCCATCCTCAATCCTCTCGCGCCAGGCACGGATATTCTGACCGAGACGCTTTGGCCCTTCCGGTTTATGGGTCGGCTGCGGATAGGTCAGCCAACCATCGGCATGTTCAGCCACCCATTCCGGGGTTTGGCGGCTCGACCCAGTGACGATAAGCGGAATGCGCCCTGTCGCGGCTTTGGGAAGGAAATCGACGCCGTTCATCGTCCCGAGTGTCCCGTTGATGGCCGGCCGGCCCTCCGCGATGAGCTGGCGAAACCACGAAACGGCTTCCGCGAAACGTTCGCCCCGCGTGTCCATGTCGATGCCGTAGGCCGGAAACTCTACGGGCCGGTCGCCCGATGCGATGCCGAGCACGAGGCGACCGCCCGAAAGATGGTCGATGGTCGTCGCCATCTTGGCAAGGTCGATGGGGTGGCGCAGCGAGAAGATCGCGCTCCCGGTCGCAAGCGCAACGCGCTCCGTTTTGGCGGCCAGATAAGCAAGATAGGTAAAGGGATCGAAGACCTGCCCGGCATCACCAAAACCGGGATCAAACAGCGGAACATCACGCAGCCAGACGGCGGCGAATCCGCGTCTGTCGATGTCGCCGACAAGATCGGCTTGTCCTTCCAGCGCCGTCATGTCGCCCTGATAAAAGCGCAGCGGAAGGAAGATGCCGACCGTGAGTTGATCGGGCCGGAACATCCGGCGATAGCCGGGATGCCCGGCAAAGGCGTCGGATGATGCTCCCGCCGAAATCTGAACGGGCGGCGCGGAATCGGTGACGATAGTCATGAACGATGGATTCCTTATGCGAGTTGTGTTCACGGGCCGGTTGCGGGGGCCGGGAGCGATAGGCCGCGCTGCACGGCGGGGCGTTGCGCGACCTGCTCGTGCCAGCGGATGAGATGTCGATGATGGCTGAACGTGAACCCGCAGATCACCGCGATATGGGTCCAGCCGAAGGTGGCGATGTCGGCGATGGAGTAATCCTCGCCCGCCAGCCAGGGATTGCCCGCCAATTGCCCATTCAGCACGGCGAAGGCATCTTCGGTCAGATTTCGATAACGTTCGATCGCGGACGGGATTTTGTCCTTGGCGAACACCTCGAAATGGACGCGCTGCCCGAGGATCGGCCCCATGCTCGACGTGTGGAACTGGAGCCACTTGATCGCTTCCCACCGCGCCTTGGTCTCTTGCGGCAGAAGCTTTCCCGTCTTGTCGGCGAGATAAAGCAGGATGGCGGCGGACTCGAACAGGGTGATGCCCGTGTCGTCGTCCATGATGACCGGGATGCGACCATGCGGATTGAGGGCGAGAAAAGCTGGCTGGCGGTGGTCGCCCTCGTCAATGCGCACATGATGCAGGCGATAGGGTAGCGCCAGTTCCTCAAGGGCAATCGTCGCCTTGAAGCCGTTGGGAGAAGAATCCGTGTAGAGGTCGATCACTGTGTCTGTCCTTCCGCCAGCGCCAATGTGCCGGACACGTCGGGTTTTTCGCGAAGGGTGGTCATTGATGCACCTCGCTTTCAGGCGCGAGGCACGCTAAATTATCCTGGATGCCTCCAGAGAAGTTTTATCTGCCATTGATGTGGATCAGAAACGATATGATCTGTTTCTAGAATTTAGGTGCACTACATTATGAACCCCGTTCTCCCCCTGCTTGCGCTGCGTGCCTTCGCCGAGACGGGGCGGCATCGCAGCATCAAGAAAGCTGCCGAGGCGATGGGTGTCACTTCCGGGGCGGTCAGCCAGCAGATCAGACAATTGGAAGATCGCCTCGGCATCCCCCTGTTTACGCGCACGCGCTACGGCGTTCGCCTGACGGAAGCGGGGGCAAAGGTTCATCCGGGTCTGCTTGTCGCGTTCGACCGGATCGCCAAGAGCCTTGAGACGCTGGAGGCGATTAACGCGAGGCCGACCTTGACCATCAGCACGGTCCCGTCCTTCGCGGCCTCATGGCTAGTGCCTCGGCTCGGCAGATTCGCCAGCAGGCGACCGGACATTGAGGTTCGCGTCGAGGCCACCTCGAATCTTGTCGATCTGGACCGCGACCGTGTGGATGTCGCCATCCGGCACGGGCTCGGCAATTACCCCGGCCTTGTATCGGAACATCTGATGGCTCCGGTCTTTTTGCCAGTTGCAAGTCCGAAACTGCTTGAGGCCGGGCCACCGATATCGAAGCCGGCGGACTGCCTCGACTGGCCGCTGCTTCAAGATTCCGATCGGGCCGATTGGCATCTATGGTTCAAGGCTGTCGGCGTGGCGTATGACCCCCGCGCGGAACGCGGCCCGGCCTTCGAGGACGATTATCTGCTTGTTCGGGCGGCGATTGCCGGCCAGGGCCTTGCACTGGTGCGGGATGTCTATGCGGCCGAGGAAATCTCCTCCGGCCGTCTGGCTCTCGCGCTGGATCGGCCATGGCCGACCGAGTTCGCATATTATGCGGTGGCATTGCCCGATGCGTTGAAACGGCAGACGGTGCAAGACTTCATCGAATGGTTGAAGGAGGAAGTGGGGCGGGACCACGGTGGCGTTTGATCCGCGCGGTTACTGTTTTCACCGGACCGGCTGTCGTGGTTGTGGCCGCGGCCGAGCTGACGATCGTTGGCGGCGGCGCCCGTCGAAAATCGCCGCTGCTGCAAGCCAGGGTCTCGCTCGACGCTCGACGAAACCTTTTCAGCGAGAAACTCCCGCGCTCAGACAGTCGATAAAAGCCCGCAGCTTGGGAGACATCTCCCGGCTGGCCGGCCAGACCGCCCGTATCTTGCGACTTTCGCCGGTGCAGTCGTCCAATATTGTTTGCAGCCGTCCAGTGCGCAGGTGATCGGCCACGATGAAGTCCGGCAGGCAAGCAATCCCTTGGCCGTGCAAAGCCAGATAGATGCGCATCTCCACGCTGTTGCAGACCAGCGTGCGCGGAGGACCGGGCATTCCCTCGAGCGCAGTAGGCGGCAACGGCCATTGCTCGAGCCGCCCCGTACTGGGAAATCGGTAGTACAGGCAAGAATGGGTTCGCAGGTCGGCAGGTCCTTGCGGCCGACCGCGCGTCTCGAAGTATTCCGGGGAGCCAACCAGCACACGCCGAAATGTTCCCAGACACCGGTGCTGAAGTCCCGAGTCGGCCAGCGCGCCCGTACGTACCGCGGCATCGAAGCCGTCGCCGATGACATCCACCAAGCGGTCGGAGAAGTCCAGATCGAGCTCCACTGCGGGATAGCGCTGCATAAACTGCGCGATGACTCGCTCGAACAGGCCGCTATGCCGGGGCAGGCTGACGCGCAACTTGCCGTGCGGCGTCTGGCTGGCTTGCGACATTTCCAGCTCGGCCGCTTCCACCTCGCTCAATATCCGCCGGCAGCGTTCGAGGAATTTCTCGCCCTCGGCTGTCAGCGCAAGGGTGCGTGTGCTGCGATGGAACAGGCGAACGCCCAGACGCTCTTCCAGTCGCGCCACGGCTTTGCCCACCGCTGAGGGCGATACCCCCAATTCGCGCGCAACGGACGAGAAGCCAAGGCGCTCGGCCACGCGCACGAAGATGCCAAATGGGCACCGGTGCATCTGGCTGATCGGGCTGGTGTGGTTTTGTGTGTTCACCTTCGCCATCCCGTTTGCGCCTTCTGTGCTGTGGATCGACTTCCTGCGCGTGTTGCAAGGGCTTGGCGGCGCAGCGGCGTTCGCGGCGGCCATGTCCTCGCTGGCGCCACTGTTCGAGGGACCGGCGCGCGCCCGCGCTTTCAGTCTGCTGGGCACGACCTTTGGGCTGGGCCTGTCCTTCGGGCCACTGGTATCGGGATGGATGGTCGAAGCCAGCAGTTGGCAAGGCGTGTTTCACGCCACCGGCGTCGTGGGCGTAGTGGGCATGGGATTGGTCGCGGTCAGCACCCGACGCGCCCGCGAAACTGTCGTCTGTGCGATGGACTGGCCTGGCGCGATCAGCTTCACACTGGCCCTGGGGCTTTTCAGCTACGGCATGCTGCTCGTGCCGGAGAACGGATGGCACAACACGGGAGTTATCGCCGCGCTGCTGGCATCGGCGATCGTGTTCGCCGGCTTCGTCTTGACCGAGCAACGGGTCGCCCGGCCCATGCTGGAGTTGCGGCTCTTCCGCAATCCTGGATTTGTCGGTGTGCAGGCATTGGCGGCATCGCCAGCCTTCCTGTTCATCGTGCTGATCGTCGTACTGCCAGGACGTTTCATCGGCATCGACGGCTATGGCGCATTGCAGGCAGGCCAGATGATGGCGTGGTTGGCAGCGCCCCTGCTGGTGGTGCCGTTCATGGCCGCACTGCTGACGCGCTGGTTCACGCCAGGAGGCTTGTCCGCTGCTGGACTGCTATTGGTGGCAGGCGGACTGGTGTGGCTGGCGCATGCCTTTTCTCTCGGTGGAGGGCAGGAGCTGCATCTGCCTCTGCTGCTCATCGGCATTGGTATAGGCGTCCCGTGGGGCTCATGGATGCCATGGCGGTCAGCGTGGTCTCGCCGGAACGGGTCGGCATGGCGACGGGCATCTTCAACACCGTGCGCGTGTCTGCCGATGGCGTTGCCATCGCGATCGTCAGCGCCTTGCTCGCCACCTTGATTCACCACCGCATGACCCCGGAGACTACGGCCATCCCGCAGCAAGCGGTTTTGGAGGCATCCAGCAGAGCCGCGCCAGGCGAGCTTCACAGGGCTGCATCGCTTGTGCCAGGGCTGGAGAACCTCCTGTCACAAGTTACGCAGCTTCGTTCATCAGTGTGCTGTCTGTGCTGGCTGGGCTGGCTGCCATAACGGCTTGCGCGGTGTTCGCTTTGCTGCGCGGACATCACGTGAACAGCCAACGCGCTCATTCGGAGCCATGACATGGATCTTCGGCTCCTTCGCTAGGCTTCGACTTATCGGCTGAAATGGGATCGATGACTGACCGGCGGCTTTAAATGGAAAGGGGATCGTCTGCTTTTGGGCCCGGCTCGCCGCAACTTGGTCA
>JAEZBT010000164.1 GCA_023426865.1 Actinomycetes bacterium | reverse complement strand
CGCCAGAGCGGGGGGACGGCGTCGGGGGCGGCGGGTAGCGTGCCACGGGTGGAGGTCACGGGGGTCGGTGCGCCGAGCGCGCTGCCCGCGGCCGCCGCCGCGCCCAACCCGTGGTTCTCGTGGGACTACGTGCAGGCCAACTGGGGCGACATCACCGAGGCGCTCGGCCAGCACGTCGGCCTCACGGTCCAGGCGATCCTCGTCGCGACCGCGCTCGCGCTGCCCCTCGCGCTGCTCGCGCACGCCCGTCCGCGGCTCGCGGGGCCGGTGCTGGGGCTGACGGGTGTCCTGTACACGATCCCGTCGCTCGCCCTGTTCGCGCTGCTCTACCCCGCGCTGCGCGACCGCCGCGAGACGGTGCTCGTCGGCCTGGTCATGTACGCGCTGCTCGTGCTGGTCCGCAACATCCTCGTGGGGCTCCAGGGTGTGGACCCGGCAGTCGTCGACGCCGCCCGCGGCCTCGGGTACGGGCGGCTCCGGCTGCTGCTCACCGTGCAGCTGCCCGGCGCGCTGCCGGCCATCGTCACGGGCCTGCGCCTGGCCACGGTGACGACGGTCGCCCTGGTGACCATCGGCGTCGTCGTGGGGTACGGCGGTCTGGGACAGCTGATGTACCGCGGGTTCGCGTCGCAGTACCGCGCCGAGATCGTGACGGCGACCGTGCTCACGCTCGCGCTGGCGCTGCTCGCCGACGTCGCGCTGTGGCTCGCGGGCCGGTTCGCTGCGCCCTGGGCGCGCGCGGGGGGCGGCCGGTGAACGACGACGACGTCCTGCGGCAGGCCTTCACCTGGTTCAACGACCCCCTCAACTGGCAGGGGTCCGACGGCGTGCCGGCGCTCGTCGTCGAGCACCTGGGGATGTCGGCGGTGGCCGTGCTGCTCGCCGCGGTCGTCGCGCTCCCGCTCGGCGTCTGGCTGGGGCACCGCGGTCGCGGCGGGACGGCGACGGTCGTCGCGACGAACACCTCGCGCGCGCTGCCCACCCTCGCCCTCCTGTACATCTTCGCGACGACGGGGCTGGGCTTCGGCAACCGCCCGACGGTCGTCGCGGCTGCGCTCTTCGCGGTCCCGCCCATCCTCGCGAACGCGTTCACCGGCATCCGCGAGGTGGACCCGGCCGCCCGGGACGCCGCGCGCGGCATGGGTATGTCGGGAGGGCGGTCGCTCCTGGCGGTCGAGCTGCCGCTGGCCCTGCCCCTCATCGGCGCCGGCCTGCGGACGGCGGCGGTGCAGGTGGTGGCCACCGTGCCGCTGGCCGCGCTGGTGGGCGGCGGCGGGCTGGGCACGATCATCATCACCGGGTTCGCGAACCGGCGGTTCGGCGAGGTCGTGGCCGGCGGGGTGCTCGTCGCGGCGCTGTGCCTGCTGGTGGAGCTGGTGCTGGCAGCGGTCCAGCGGGCGCTGACCCCGCCGCCGGTGCGCGTGCGGGCACGGGTGGGCTGACCGCCGGCCGCGGTCCGCCGGAATCCCGTGTCGGGGCGGGTTGTTACGGTTGATCGGAATTGCCCGTTCGCGCGACCGAGAACCAACCACCTGGGGGTCCGATGAAGCTCCGACACACGTTGCTGGGTGCTGCCGGTGCGGCGGCCCTCCTGCTCACCGCGGCCTGCGGCGAGGCGGGGTCGTCCGGCGGGGCGTCGTCGGCACCCGAGACCAGCGAGACCGCGGACGGCGGCGAGGCGCTCGCGGCCTGCGCACCCGTCGCGGGCGACGCCCTGGTGGTGCTCGAGGACGACCTCGGCCTGCAGACCGTCGACAACGTCGTGCCCGCGGTGAACGCGGAGGCGGCGACGGCGTCACCCGGCCTGATCGAGGTGCTGGACGCCGTGTCCGCGACCCTCGACACCCCGACGCTCATCGAGCTCAACCGGGCCGTCGACGTGGAGCGCCGCACGTCCAGCGAGGTGGCGGCCGAGTTCGTGGCTGAGCAGGGCCTCGACCAGCAGGAGGCGGTCGGCGACGGCACGGCGGTGCTGATCGGCGCGGCCAACTTCTCCGAGAGCGCGACGCTGGCCGAGATCTACGCCGCGGCGCTCGACGCCGCCGGCTTCGACGCGAGCACGCAGACCATCGGCAACCGCGAGACCTACGAGCCCGCCCTCGAGCTCGGCGACCTGACGGTGGTCCCCGAGTACGCGGGCACGCTGACGGAGTTCCTGAACAAGAAGGTCAACGGCGCCGACGCCCCGGCCGTGGCGAGCTCCGACCTCGACGCGACGATGGCCGCGCTGGCCCCGCTCGGCGAGG
This sequence comes from Actinomycetes bacterium, assembly GCA_023426865.1. GTDB lineage: Bacteria > Actinomycetota > Actinomycetes > Actinomycetales > Cellulomonadaceae > Actinotalea. The sequence continues at coordinate 886 of JAEZBT010000164.1, read as the reverse complement.
AGGTCGGCCTGGTGTTCGGCCAGCCCGCCGACGCGCAGGACCAGAACGCGTTCGCCGTGACCGTCGCGTTCGCCGAGGAGAACGGCGTCTCGACGCTCAGCGAGCTCGCCGAGACCTGCGGCGACATCGCGCTCGGCGGTCCGCCGGAGTGCCCGGAGCGGCCGTTCTGCCAGCCGGGCCTCGAGGAGCTGTACGGCCTCCAGATCGGCGGGTTCACCTCTCTCGACGCGGGCGGCCCGCTCACGAAGGCCGCGCTGCAGCAGGGTCAGATCGCGCTCGGCCTGGTCTTCTCCTCCGACGCCGCGCTCAGCGCGGGCTGACGCCGGCGCCGGGCCGGCGCCCGATCACAGGCCGTAGGCCTCGAGGAGGCGGAGCCAGACCTCGCTGCGCGTCGGGTAGGCGGGCACCGCATGCCACAGGCGCGGCAACGGCACCTGCCCGACGACGGCGATCGTCGCCGCATGCAGCATCTCCGCCACCTCGGGGCCGACGAACGTCGCGCCCACGATGACACGGCGTGACTCGTCGACCACGATGCGCGCCGCTCCGCCGTCGTCGTGGGTCCTGTCACCCGTGCCGAAGACGGCGGTGCCGCCGACCGAGGCGAACGGGACGTCGACCACGCGCACGTCCAGGCCGGCGTCCCGCGCGGCCTGCTCGGTCCGGCCCACCGCGGCAACCTCGGGACGGGTGAACACGACCTGCGGCACCGCCGCGTGGTCGGCCATGGCCCGCAGCGGAGACCAGCCGTCGTCGCCGTCGGCGTCGTCGCCGTCGGCGTCAACGGGGCGCTGGCCGCTCCCACCGAACCGCGCAGCCACCGCGTCACCGGTGACGCGGGCGTCGTACTTGCCCTGGTGGGTGGTGTTGGTGCGCCCGGTGACGT
>JAEZBT010000137.1 GCA_023426865.1 Actinomycetes bacterium | reverse complement strand
GGGCACGGGCGGACGCTAGCCGATCACGACGGCCGCGGTGGCGGGTTTGCGCGACGTCGTCCGCTCAGGCCTGGTCGCGGTGCGCCACGCCGACGGCCCGGGCCCACGCGGCGACGTCGTCGGGCAGCGCAGGGCTGAGGGCATCGCCCCCGAGGAGGGCGGCGACGTCGGGGGCGGCCACGCGCTCACCCGTGCGCGCGAGGAAACGGCCGGCGACCCAGGCGCGCGCCACGTGCTGGTCGCCGCGCGTGAACTCCTGCTCCACGTACACGACGCGCGGGTCCCAGCCGAGCACGCGGGAGGTGATCGTGAACCGCTCCCACAGGCGCAGCGAGCGCTTGTAGGAAACCGTCGACGAGGCCACGACCGGGTACCAGCCGCGCTCGCGCAGGAGCGCCGAGCCACCCAGGTCGGCGATGAGGTTGGTCCGGCGATGTCCATCATCTGCAGGTAGACGCCGTTGTTGACGCGCCGGAACACGTCCAGGTCGCCGGGGTGCACGCGCAGGTGCGTCACCGAGGGGTCGAACAGCCCCTGCCCGGGGATCGCGGGTCGGGGCCGGGCGGTCACCCGGGCGAGGTGCAGCTGGCGGCTCACGGCGCGACCTCGGCCGCCCGGTCGGGAGTCGGGTCGGCGAACGGGGAGTCGATCATCGGCGCAGGATGCCACGTCGTCGGCGACGGCGCTCCGCGACCCCCCGGTCCTCGCCGCCTGGCGGCTCGCGCTGGTCGCCCGCCGCGACGGGGTCCTGGTCGGGGTGCAGGACCTGCACGCCCAGGACTTCCCGCAGACCGGCACGGTCCTGACCGGCTCGTGGCTCGGCAGGGCCCACCAGGGCGTGGGCACCGGCACGCTGATGCGTCAGCTCGTCGTCGGGTTCGCCTTCGACGAGCTCGGAGCGGTGCGGTGCGAGTCGGGCTACATCGCGGGCAACGCCGCGTCGGCAGCGGTCAGCCGCAAGGTCGGGTACGTCGACAACGGCCGTCGAGCGGTGGAGCAGCACACACGCGACGGCAGGATCGGGGCGGAGGAGCACCGCGTGGTCGTGACGCCGGAGACGTTCGTCCGGCCGCGCCCGGCCGTCTCCGTCGAGGGCGCTGGGCCCCTGCGCCGGATCCTCGGGATCGCCCACCCGGCGCCCGCACCCGCCCGCTAGACGGGCGGTGCCGGGTCGTACTGGATGCCCCGCCGGACACGTCGGGCCATGTCCGCCGACTCGAGCCGGGCCACCAGGTGCAGGGCCATGTCGATGCCTGCCGACACCCCCGCGGAGGTGACGACGTCGCCGTCGTCCACGAAGCGGGCCTCGGTGTCGATGAGCGTGCTGGGGTCCAGCATGGCGAGCTCGTCCACCGCCGACCAGTGCGTCGTGGCGGGCCGCCCCGCGAGGAGGCCCGCGGCGGCGTACACCAGCGCCCCGGTGCAGACGCTCGTCATCAGCGGCGTGGACTCGCGCATCCGCCGGATCCACGCGAGGTGGTCGGCGTCGACGGCCAGACGCCGGGTGCCCCGCCCGCCCGGGTGCACCAGGATGTGCAGGGGCCCGACGGTCTCCGCGCTACGCGCGGGCACCAGCCCGAGCCCCTTCGCGCAGCGCACGGGCGACCCGTCGAGGGAGAACGTGACGACCTCCGGGCGCAGCGACGAGTGCGCCGCCCACATGGCCAGGACGTCGTACGGCCCGACGACGTCGAGCTCCTCGGCGTCGTCGAACACGAGGACGCCCACCCGCATCGGCTTCTCGGTCACGGGTCCAGGGTGCCCGAACCTGCGCGCGGACGGGAGAGGGGAGGGTGTCGCGGCGAGCGGTCGTCGGGCGCCGCCGCCTGCCGGTCAGATGCCCGGCAGCGCCAGCATCTGGTCCAGCGCCACGCGCGCCCAGTGGGCGTCGTCGGCGTCCACGACGATCCGGTTCGGCACGCGGCCGGCGACGAGCGACTCGAGGGCCCAGACGAGGTGTGGCAGGTCGATCCGGTTCATCGTCGAGCAGAAGCACACCGTGGAGTCGAGGTAGTGCACCCGCTTGTCGGGGTGCTGCGCCGCGAGCCGGCGGACGAGGTTGAGCTCGGTGCCGATGGCCCAGGCCGAGCCGGCGGGGGCGGCGTCGAGGGCCTTGATGATGTACTCCGTCGACCCGACCATGTCCGCCGCCGTGACCACCTCGTGCTTGCACTCCGGGTGCACGAGCACGGTGATGCCGGGAACGCGCTCGCGGACGTCGGCCACGTTCTGCGCCGAGAAGCGGCCGTGCACGGAGCAGTGGCCCTTCCACAGGATCATCCGCGCGTCGGCCAGCTGCTGGGCCGTGAGGCCGCCGTCCGGCCGGCGCGGGTCGAACACGACGCACTGCTCCACCGGGATCCCGAGCTGGCGGACCGCGGTGTTGCGGCCGAGGTGCTGGTCCGGCAGGAACAGCACCTTGCCGTCGCCCTCCACCCCGCCGACCTGGTCGAACGCCCACCGCAGCGCGACCTGGGCGTTCGACGACGTGCACACCGTCCCGCCGTGCCGGCCCGTGAAGGCCTTGATGGCGGCGGAGGAGTTCATGTAGGTCACCGGCACGGTGCGGTCGGCGACGCCCGCGTCCGCCAGGACCTCCCAGGCCTCCTCGACCTGGTCGATGGCGGCCATGTCGGCCATCGAGCAGCCGGCGGCGAGGTCCGGCAGGACGACCTGCTGCGCGTCGGTCGTGAGGATGTCCGCCGACTCGGCCATGAAGTGCACGCCGCAGAAGACGATGAACTCCGCCCCGGGCCGTGCCGCGGCCTCGCGCGCGAGCTTGAAGGAGTCGCCGGTGACGTCCGCGAACTCGATGACCTCGTCGCGCTGGTAGTGGTGACCGAGCACGAACACGCGGTCCCCGAGCGCCGCCTTCGCGGCCCGGGCTCGCTCCGCGAGGGCGGGGTCGCTCGGCGCGGGAAGGTCGCCCGGGCACTCCACCCCGCGCTCCGACTCGAGGTCTGCGCCACGGCCGAGGAGCAGCAGGGCGGACGGCGACGGCTCGGCGAAGGTGGCGGTCTGGCCGGTCATGGGAGCAATTCTCACACGACGCCCCGACGGGCGTCCGTGACGTCCAGGTGCGGTCGGCCGCCGGGGGAGGATGGTCCCGTGCGCGTCCTTCTCGCCCCCGACTCCTTCGGCGGCACGCTGACGGCCGTCCAGGCGGCCGAGGCGATGGCCGACGGCTGGCGCCGGGCGGCGCCGGCCGACGACGTCCGACTGCTCCCGCTCGCCGACGGCGGCCCCGGGTTCGTCGCGATCCTGCACGCCTGTCTCGGGGGCGAACTGCTCCCGGCCACGGTGACGGGACCGCTCGGCGAGCAGGTCCCCGCCGTCCTGCTGAAGGTCGAGGGCCCCGGCGGCCCGACGGTCTATGCGGAGTCCGCGCACGCGGTGGGCCTGCACCTGGTGGCGCCCGAGCGACGCGACCCGACCCGGACGACGTCGGTCGGGGTCGGTGAGCTCCTGCTCGCGGCCCGCGGCCTCGGGGCGGCGCGCGTCGTCGTCGGCCTGGGCGGCTCCGGGACGAACGACGGCGGCGCGGGGATGCTGGCGGCCCTCGGCATGGGGGCACCCACCCTGCGGGCGGGCGGGGGAGCGCTGGGCGACCTGGAGCCGGCCGATGTCGTGGACCTCGGCGTGGCTCGCGAGGCCCTGGCGGGCATCGACCTGGTCGTCGCGACCGACGTCGACGTGCCGCTGCTCGGGCTGCACGGGGCCAGCGCGGGGTTCGCGGCGCAGAAGGGCGCGACGCCGGAGCAGGCGCAGCACCTCGAGCGGGCGCTCGGGCACCTGGCCGCGCTCCTCGGCGACACCGAGC
>JAEZBT010000126.1 GCA_023426865.1 Actinomycetes bacterium | reverse complement strand
GGCCGAGGTGGTGCCCCTCGTGCTCGCGGCGCTCGGCTTGACGCCGCGGGAGCGGTCGGTCGTCGCCGCTGTGCTCGCCGGGGCCGGCACGCGGGAGATCGCGGCGCGGCTGCACCTGTCCCCGTGGACGGTGCAGGACCACCTGAAGTCGGTGTTCGAGAAGGCGGGCGTCGGCAGCCGGCGCGAGCTCGTCGCGCGGGTGTTCCTCGACCGGTCCGCCGCGACCGGCGACACGGGCGCCCTGCCCGCCCAGTGGCCCGCCTGAGCCTGCGCGACCGCCGCGAGCCGGGACCTACGACCGTCGAGACCGTGGAAATCCAGGCCGACGATCGATGGATGGCCGACCTCCTGCCCAGGCCCGGCGGGCACGGGACCCCCCGAACGGCCCGCAGACCCGCGAGGCTCGACGCGCCGACCTCGGCCGCGCCCGTCAGTGTGGCGCCGCTGCGCGTGCGCGTCCTGGCCGCCCGCCCGCGGGACCACGTCCTCGACGTGTTCGCCCGACGCACCGGCACGTGGTGGCCGGTCGAGGGTCAGTGCGCGGCTCCCGAGCGGGTCGTCGACGTGCGCCTGGCCCCCTGGGTCGGCGGCCAGGTGGCCGAGATCTGGGACGACGGCTCGGAGCGCCCCTTCGCGACGGTCCTGCGCTGGCGCCCCCCGTGCGAGATCGGGTTCGCCTGGCGCGTGCGTCCGGGCGCCGAGCTCACCGACGTCCGCGTGCGCTTCACCGAGGCGAGCTGGGTCAGCACGTGGGTCACCGTCGAGCAGACCGGCTGGGCGGACCTCGGCGCCGACGGGCCCGTGCTGCGAGCCGAGTACCGCGAGCGCTGGGCCGACGTCCTCGGCGCGCTGCTCTGGGTCGTCTGACGCGCCGAGTCAGTGCTGGAAGACCGGCGTGAGCGTCGCGCGGGCCAGCGTGTGGAACACCGTCTGGAACGCGACACCCGTCGGGGTGGCGTCCGCGTCGACGTCCAGGCGCTCGACGTCGAGCGCGTGCACGACGAAGTAGTAGCGGTGCGCGCGGTCGCCCTTGGGCGGGGCGGCCCCGACGTAGCCCGGAGAACCACCGTCGTTGCGCGTCTGCACGGCGCCCGCGGGCAGGTGGCGACCGTCGCCGGCACCGCGGGGGAGCGAGGTGACGCTCGCCGGGAGGTTCGCCAGCGTCCAGTGCCAGAACCCCGCGGGGGTGGGCGCGTCCGGGTCGTAGCACGTGACGACGAAGCCCTTGGTGCCCTGCGGGAAGCCGGACCACGCGAGCTGCGGGGAGATGTTGCCGCCGGCAGCGGTGAACGGGGCCGGGATCATCTCGCCGTCGGCGACGTCATCGCTGGTCAGGACGAACGACGGGACCGGGGGAAGCATGGTGTAGGGGTCCGGGGGGACTGGTCGATCGAGGTTCATCCGTGCTCCTTCGGACGGTCGTGACGGCTCGCGTCCGTGCTCGCCGCGCTGGTCAGGTTACCGTCCGCCGTCGGCGGTTGCGCGCCGCGAGCGGGCCCGGTGCGAGCGCGGTGCGAGCGCGGTGCGAGCGCGGTGCGAGCCGTGCGCGAGGCTCGCGGGGGACGGTGGGCCATCCGACGGAAGGAGACCGCCGTGACCGCCACGGAGACCATGCCCACCCTGCCCGACGCACTGCCGTCCGACCTCCTCGCCACCCCTCGCCCGGACGCACCGGCCGAGGTCGTCGCCGAGCGCCTCGTCGCCGCGACGCTGGGCGCGATGGAGCTCATGGCCGTGCACATCGGCGACCGGCTCGGCTGGTACCGGAGCCTCGCGACGCGCGGTCCGCTCACCTCGACCGAGCTGGCACGCCTGACCGGCAGCGCCGAGCGGTACGCCCGCGAGTGGCTCGAGCACCAGGCGGCGAGCGGCTACGTGGACGTCGTCGACCCCGGCGCGGGGCCGTTGGAGCGGACGTACCGCCTGCACGCGGGTGCCGCTGAGGCGATGACCGATGCGGACAGCGCGAACCACCTGGCGCCACTGGCCGGCTTCCTCGCGGCGGCGGGCCGGGCCGTCGACAGCCTCCTGGAGGCCTACCGCACGGGCGGCGGGGTGAGCTGGGCCGAGCTCGGGCCCGACGCGCGACGCGCGCAGGGCGCCCTCAACCGGCCGCTGTTCCTGCACGAGCTGGCCCAGGACGTCGTCCCGACGCTCCCGGAGCTGCACGCCGCCCTGGTCTCCGGCGCGGCGGTCGCCGACATCGGGTGCGGCGAGGGCTGGTCGGCGATCGGCATCGCCCGGGCGGTCCCCGGCGTCCGGGTCGACGGCTTCGACGTCGACGCGCCGTCGGTGGAGGCCGCGCGCCGCCACGCGCTCGAGGCGGGTCTGGCGGACCGGGTGACTTTCTCGAGCGCCGACGGCGCCGCCCTCGCCCCGGCCCGCCGCGGGGCCTACGGCGTCGTCGCCGCCTACGAGTGCGTGCACGACATGGCCGACCCGGTCGCGGTCCTGGCCGGCATGCGGGCGATCGCCGCGCCGGACGCGTACGTGCTGGTCATGGACGAGCGGACCGAGCTCGAGTTCGGTCCCCGCGCGTCGGCGACCGAGCGCCTGTTCTACGGCTACTCGCTCCTGTGCTGCCTGCCGGACGGTCTCTCGACGGACGGCGGCGTGGGGACGGGGACCGTGATGCGGCCCGCCACGCTGGAGGCCTATGCGACCGCCGCCGGGTTCGCCCGCGTCGAGGTGCTGCCCGTCGAACACGAGACCTTCCGCTTCTACCGCCTCCACCTGGCGTAGCGGCCGGTCGCCTCACCGCTCGGGCGGTCCCGCGGTGAGGCGGGCGATCGCCGCGAGGGCCGCCCGTGCGGCGTCCGCGGCGCCCCGGCCGGCGCCCGTCGCGACGAGCGCATCGAGGGCGGGTGACGGG
>JAEZBT010000060.1 GCA_023426865.1 Actinomycetes bacterium | reverse complement strand
CACTGGGCCTCGGCGTCGGCGGGCACGGCCGCGTGCGGGATCGCCGGGCCCACCTTCACGCCCAGGGCGGGGACGGCGTCGCGCAGCACGAGCACGTCGTCCAGGGGCGGGGTGTACGCGGCGGGGTCGTGCGCGCGTCGCCCCTGGGCGGTGCGGCGGGCCGGGTCCGCGAAGACGCCGTCGACGCCCTCCGCCGCCAGGTCGAGCGTGAGGCCGTTCGCGTGCCGGACGGTCGCCTCGGGGAAGTGCCGCAGGTTCACCGTGGCCAGCGCTGCGGTGAGCTCGTCGACGTCGCACGCCAGGACGCGCAGGCCGAGCGCCGCCATCGCCATCGCGTCACCGCCGATGCCGCAGGTCAGGTCGGCGACGAGCTCGCAGCCGGCGTCCTGGTAGCGACGGGCGTGCCGCGCGCCGACGGTGAGCCGGGTCGCCTGCTCGAGCCCCGCGGGGGTGAAGAGCATGCCGTCGGCGAAGTCGGCGAACTTCGCGCGGCCCTGCGCGCGCAGCCGGGACTGGGTCAGTGCGCCAGCCACCAGCCGGGGGTCCAGGCCCTCCTTGCGCAGCCGCTCGCCGAGGGGGAGCGCGAGGCGCTCGTCGTACGGCGGGAGCGCCCCGAGCAGGGCCCAGCCGTCGGGGCTGAGCAGCAGGGACAGGGTCTCCGGGTCCACGGCCCCGATCCTCGCACGCACCGCACGCCCTCGTGCCCCCGTGACTGGAGCACTCGTGCCCCCGTGAGTGGAGCGTTCGTGCCGTGAGTGGAGGGTTGGTGCCGCGTTTTGGGTGTTCGCGCCGTGAGTGGAGGGTTGGTGCCGCGGGTGGAGCGTTCGTGCCGTGACTGGAGCGGAGTGGACGCGACACGCTGGCGTGTCGGTCGACAACGCTCCACACGCGGGGGGTGGGGACGGGCGCGGGCGGCTGGCACTCGCGTTGACTGAGTGCTAACGCGGCCTTAGATTGCTCGGTAGCACTCCGCCCCGGCGGGTGCTAGCCGTTCCGGTCGGGCTGACCGGCACCCGCGACGACGGGCAGCCCGGCATGACGGCGCCAAGAACGTTCCGTTCCCACGACTGTGAGAAGGGGAGGTCCGCTGTGTCGGTCTCCATCAAGCCGCTCGAGGACCGGGTCGTCGTCCGCACGCTCGAGGCGGAGCAGACGACGGCGTCCGGTCTCGTGATCCCGGACACCGCGAAGGAGAAGCCCCAGGAGGGCGAGGTCCTCGCGGTCGGCCCGGGTCGTATCGACGACAAGGGTCAGCGGGTGCCGCTCGACGTCGCCGTCGGCGACCGCGTCATCTACAGCAAGTACGGCGGCACCGAGGTCAAGTACAAGGGTGAGGAGTTCCTCATCCTCTCGGCGCGCGACATCCTCGCCGTCGTCAGCTGACGACAGACGTCACGAAGCCCCGGCCCCCTCATGGGGACCGGGGCTTCGTCGTTCGTCGGGCCCGTCGTCCGCGGGCCGGCCGACCTGCTCAGCTCGCCCGGCGCAGGCGCTCAGCTCGCCCGGCGCAGGCGCCGGCTGAGCATCTCGGTGCGCTCCTCCTCCGACAACCCGCCCCACACGCCGTACGGCTCGCGGACGGCGAGCGAGTGCTCGCGGCACTGCTCGATCACCGGGCAGGCGGCGCAGATCTGCTTGGCTGCCTCGGCACGGCGGCGGCGTGCGGCGCCGCGTTCCCCCTCGGGGTGGAAGAACAGGGTCGGGTCGGCCTCGCGGCACTTCCCTTCGTACTGCCACTCCCAGAGGTCCATCACCGGACCGGGCAGTCGCGAGATCTCCGTCATGTGCCCCTCCTGCTGCTCATCCCGCCGGCGTGTGCGCTGGCGACTGACCTCACCGTAGAACCGCTTCAGAAGTTGGTCAAGCCCCTTGGTCAGAATGGTTCGCCATCGGGGCGACAAGCAATAGAACCGGCGCATGACGCACAACGAGGCACGAGAAGGCCGATGATCAGGTCCGGAGGTCCGTCTGAAGCGGCGCGGTCTGTGGCGTAGCGCGCCACCGGCTGTGCAGAATCGCGTCATGACGACGGACAGTGGCGAGGGCGTGCGCGAGCGGCCGCCCGCACCGTCACTGACCGTCGCCGCGGTGGCCCGCCGGCTCGGCGTGGCGCCCGCCACGCTGCGTACCTGGGACCGCCGCTACGGCCTCGGGCCGTCCGAGCACGCCGCCGGCGCCCACCGCCGCTATTCCGCGCAGGACGTCGCCCGCCTGCTCGTCATGCGCCGGCTCACGCTCGAGGGCGTCGCCCCGTCCGAGGCCGCGCGCACCGCGCTCGCCGCCACGGACGCGCCCGCGGCCGAGGTGCACGTCCCCACGACCGCCGAGGTCATGGACGCGTACTCCGACGCCGTCCCGATGGCCGCCGACCCGGCCGCGCTCGCGGCGGCGGCGAGCCAGTTCGACAACGCCGCGGTCCGCTGGATGCTCACGCGGGTCGCGCCGCGCGACGTCCTCGCGTGGTGGAACGACCTCGTCGAGCCGACACTGCACACCGTCGGCGACCGGGCCGCGCTCGAACGCCCGGGGGAGAGCGTCGTGCCCGCGCTCATCGCGGCCGCGTTCGCCGAGCTCCGCTCGCGGGCCGCCGTCGCCGCCGCGCACCTCGACGCGCAGAAGCCGGCCGCGACGGTCCTCGTGGTGCCGACGACCGACGGGCCCGACCTGCGCTCGCACGTCCTAGCGACCGCGCTCCAGGCCCACGGCGTGCGGACCCGCGTCCTGTCCTCGTTCGCGCCGGGAGTCGGCTCGGGTGCCGTCGAGCGTGTGATGCCCGCGGCCGTGGTCGTGGAGGTCGCCGCCGCCGACGCCGGGGCGCGGGTCACCGCCGTCGTGCGCGCCGCCACGGGGGCGCGGGCCGGCATGCCGGTCTTCGTCCACCACAGCGGCGGGGCGCCCGAGGTGCCGGTCGCCGCCAACGTGCACCGCGTGCGGACCCTGACCGGCGCGCTGCACGAGGTCCTGGCCACGGTGTGACGCCGCCGGCGTCCGGTCACCGGCGTCCGGGTCGCGGCGGCTGAGGTGCCCGCAGGCGCCCGATTCCACCCGCTCCGCCGGACTCTTCACCCTCCGACGCACTAACGTCCGCTCTCCCTGCGTCCGATGATGGCCGTACGCGGACCCCCGTCCCGGCTGCACCATGCCGGGACCCTGCGGAAGGAGGCGGATGCCCGGCGTCGTCGTGTGCCACGGCTCCGCTGCCGTCCGTGAACGTGTCGTCGCGGCGGCCCAGGGAGTGCCGGGGCTGGTTCCTGCCCGCGCTGCGGCCAGCGCCGAGGAGCTCCTCGCGCTGACCCGCCGCACGGGTCCTGCGCTCGTGCTGCTCGACGCCCACCTGCCGGGCGCCGGGCCCCTCGAGGCCATGCGCCGCCTGCGAGACGCCGACGGCGCGCCCATCGTCATCATGCTGGCCGTGCCCGGCGACGAGATCACGCTCGACCGCGCGATCGCACTCGGGGCCCGCGGTTACCTCGCCCCCGACCTCGAGCGCAACGAGCTCGCCGCGGTGGCCGCGCACTGCCTCGCCGCCGCGCCCGCCC
>JAEZBT010000032.1 GCA_023426865.1 Actinomycetes bacterium | reverse complement strand
GATTTCTACGCGGATGGGCTTGAGCAGCGTCATCGCCTGGTCGACATCTTCGATGTAGAGTACGTCCTGCATAGTAGGTCTTTGGAGAGGCTGGCGTTCCCAGCGTGTTCCAGCGCGCTTAGTCCTGATGGATTTGGATTAGGTTACCACAGGTGTCATCAAAAATGGCGGCAGTGCCAACCTCTGTTTTGGTCGGCTCCTGGCGAAATTCCACACCGCGCGCCCGCAGCTTTTCATACTCTTGTTGGCAATCTTCTACGCCAAAGACCATGATGGGCATACCTTGCTCATAAACCGCTTGCTGGAATGGTTTAGTAATCGGATTATCGCTCGGCTCCAGCAACACCCCTGTGCTGTTTGGTTCTTCGGGCGAGGCAACGATCGCAAGGTAAGCTTCGGGCATATAAACACGTTCCACAAAGCCTAATGTCTCAGTATAAAACTTAAAAGCGGCAATCGGATCCTTGACAGGCAAACTGACGAGTGAGATTTTCATGCTGTCCCTCCAGATTGGAACGGTTTCGTGGCGTGGATTTAGAACAAATGTGCAGTGCGTCCTGATTATAAAAATAAATTTGTATAATGTCAAGCCCCAGTTTTCCTGCGGTTATAGATTCGCGGCGGACGCACCCGCCATCCATGCTATGGCACAGGGCATACCGAGTGAACTTGTGCAGTTGCACGACACTTTGTCAAAGAAAGAAAATAGCGTCATACTACAGATTATTCTAAGTACGTTTGGCATCCTCTGAATGTGTTTGGCATCCTCGATGTACACGCCGATTGCGATGGAATGGACGTATTGATGTCGGTTGCTGTCTACTTTATTGTGCAAGTCATACTCTATGCAAGCATCCCCTTCTATCTTGCCTGGTTGCAAAGGCCGCTGCGTGTTTCAGCCTTTTATGTTTATATTGGCATTTTGCTGCTGTTGAGCGGCTTTTTGGGGGCCATCTATTCGCTGCCCATCGCACCTGGGATCAATATCTCGGGTAACAATTTGGCCTACGGCGCGCTCTTGATGAGTACGGTGGTGTTGGTCATTACCGAGCGTGATGTCTCATCGGTGCGCTATACCATCCAACTAGTCTTGAGTATCACCTTATTTGAAGTTCTTCTCTTTACGTTGTTGACGATTATGCTCAACGACGATGCGGTGCTGCGGCCCAGTAGCATTACTTCTATCATCTTTTCGTTTTCGATGCCGGTTATCGTGTTGGGCGGTGCGCTGCTCATTGCCGAACTGCTGCTCTTGATTTTTGTTTTCGAGCAGATCAAGCTGCGCGTCTCGAATGTCACAGTCGTCTCTGTGCTCTACACGCTGTGCTACGTTGCGGTTTTATGCCTGGATGGACTGCTCTTTCCCATGTTGGCTTTCGCCTTTGCCCCGGGACTAGGTTCGGTTGTCGTTGGGCACGTGGTGGGGAAGCTGGTGATGGGCATCTGCTATAGTCTGCCGATGTTGATCTTTCTATTAACCTATCGCCATACGGTGACTGAATTTGTCGAACAGCCGTTGACGTTGGGTGATATGTTGCAGGCTCCCAAAGCGCGCCTGGTCGAAGAGATCGAGCGGCAGCGTCAATCGTTGGCGTTGGGTGAAGAACAACTGCGCACCTATGCGCAACGGCTGGCATTGGCTACCGAGGCCGCAGGGCTGGGCATTTGGGAATATGATGTGGTAAATGATCGGTTGATATGGGACGAGCGCAGTTCTCACATGTTTGGCCTGGCACCAACTGGTATGACCCCCACTTTTGCAACCTGGGCCGAACGCATCCATCCTGACGATTTGTCGGCGACCCTGCGCGCCTATGAGGCTGCACTTGCCAATATCGCAGATTATCATGTGCAGTTTCGTGTGGTGTGGCCCGATGGGCAACATCGCCATCTAGAGGTGCATGGTGTGGTGCAACGTGGCGAGGATGGTACACCGTTGCGGATGATCGGCGTCAATGCTGATATTACTTTGCGTAAACTGCTGGCGCAGGAAAACGAGCTGTTGACCAATCAGTTCTATCAGGCACAACGCCTAGAGTCAATTGGACGATTGGCAGGGGGCATTGCCCATGACTTTAACAATTTGCTGGTGCCCATTACCAGCTATGCAGAATTGGGACAACGTAAGAGTGAGGCCGATTCTGCGGTGTATACCTACTTCCGGCGCATCAAAGAGGCGGCAGATCGGGCGGCGCGGTTGACCAGCCAGATTCTCGCCTTTGGGCGCAAGCAGAGCATGGAAATGAATGTCATTGACCTAAATGCGATTGTGACCGATTTTCAACAGATGTTGCAGCGTTTCTTGGGTGAAATGATAGAACTGAAACTTGAATTAACTGATGAGCCATGCAACATTTTGGCTGACGCCGGGCAAATTGAGCAAGTGTTGATGAATCTCGCCGTGAACGCGCACGATGCCATGCCCAATGGGGGGACTTTTACCGTTGCCACCAGCAAAATTCGCATTGATGCCGAACGAGCAGACATTCACGAGGGCATCCTCATGGGCGAATATTTGCTGTTGACTGTAAGTGATACGGGCATGGGCATGGACGAAGTGACCAAGCAGCGTGTCTTTGAACCCTTTTTCACGACCAAACCCCAGGGCAAGGGGAGTGGTTTGGGGCTTTCCACGGTCTTTGGCAT
>JAEZBT010000480.1 GCA_023426865.1 Actinomycetes bacterium | reverse complement strand
CTCACCAGCCGTTCAGGCTGTCGTCGTCCGCGGGCGTGGACGTCGGCCGGCTCTCGTCAGGCCCGGCCTCGGACGCGGCCTCGGCGGCCTGCTCGGCCTCCGCGTTCTCGGCGACCGCCGCCCGCTCCTCGGCCGCCAGCTGGGCGCCGCGCTCGAGCACGACGTGCACCGCCTCCTCGGGGTCGTCGACGAGCCGGATCAGCTCGAGGTCCACCTCGTGGATGTTGCCGCGGGCCACGACGGTCCCCCGCAGCCAGTCGAGCAGGCCCTGCCAGTAGTCGCTGCCCACCAGCACGATCGGGAACTCCGTGACCTTGTGCGTCTGGACGAGCGTGAGCGACTCGAACAGCTCGTCGAACGTGCCGAACCCGCCCGGGAGCACGACGAAGCCCTGGGAGTACTTCACGAAGCAGGTCTTCCGGGCGAAGAAGTACCGGAAGTTCACGCCGAGGTCGACGTAGTCGTTCATCGACTGCTCGAACGGCAGCTCGATGCCCAGGCCGACGGACAGGCCGCCCGCCTCGTGCGCCCCCTTGTTGGCGGCCTCCATGATCCCCGGCCCGCCGCCGGTGATGACCGCGTAGCCGGCCTCGGCCAGGCCACGACCGACCTCGCAGGCCATGGCGTACTCCGGGGAGTCGGGCTTCGTCCGGGCCGAGCCGAAGACGCTCACCGCGGGGCCGACCGCGGCGAGCGCGCCGAATCCCTCGACGAACTCGCTCTGGATCCGCATCACCCGCCACGGGTCGCCGCTGACCCACGACGCGTCGTCGGTGGGCGCCAGCAGGCGCTGGTCCGACGTCGTCCGCGGCACCTGACCGCCGCGCAGCACGACCGGTCCCTTCCGATAGGTGCGGCGCGGGTCGTGGTCGGCGGGGTGCTCCGTGGTCATGGGTCGACTCTAGGAGGTCCGCCGCCGCCCGGCCGCGGCGCCGCGGCTCGGGTTCAGGTGGTGAGCCAGGCGCGCAGGCCCTCGTAGCAGGCCGTCAGGTGCGCGACGGGACACCGCTCGTCGTCGGCGTGGGCCAGCAGCGGGTCGCCGGGCCCGAAGTTGACGGCGGGGATGCCGAGCTCGCCGAACCGGGCGACGTCGGTCCAGCCCACCTTGGCCTCGGGCGCGCGACCGGACGCCGCGGTGACGGCGGCCACGAACGAGGCGAGCGCGGGACGGTCCAGCCCGGGGCGCGCGCCGCCCGCGACGTCGACCACGCGCACGTCGTGGTCCGCGAACACCTCGCGGACGTGCGCCTCCGCCTCGTCGGGCGAGCGGTCCGGCGCGAACCGGTAGTTCACGGTGACGACGCACGAGTCGGGGATGACGTTCCCGGCGACGCCCCCGCGGATCCCGACCGCGTTGAGGCCCTCGCGGTAGGTGAGGCCGTCGACCTCGGCGACGCGCGGGGAGTAGGCGGCGAGGGTCGCGAGGACGGGCGCCGCGGCGTGCACCGCGTTCACCCCGCGCCACGACCGGGCGGAGTGGGCGGCCACCCCGTGCAGGTGCACCTCGGCGCGCAGCGTGCCGTTGCAGCCTCCCTCGATGCCCGCCGACGTCGGCTCGCACAGCACGGCGACATCGCCCGCCAGCCACTCGGGCCGGGTCCGGGCGAGCCGGCCGAGGCCGTTGCGCTCCGCCTCGACCTCCTCCTGGTCGTAGAACACCCAGGTGATGTCGCGCGTCGGAGCGTCGAGCGCCGCCGCGAGCGCGAGCTGGACGGCCACCCCGCCCTTCATGTCCACGGTGCCCCGGCCCCACACCTCGGCCGCGTCCCCCTCGCCGAGCAGCCGGCTCGGGAGGTTGTCCGCGACGGGCACGGTGTCCAGGTGCCCGGCCACGACGACCCGCTCGGCGCGCCCCAGCGACGTCCGGGCGATCACCGAGTCGCCGTCGCGCTCCACCTTCAGGTGTCCCAGCGCGCGCAGGGCCTGCTCGACGGCGTCGGCCAGCCGGGCCTCGTCGCCGGAGACGGACGGGATGTCGCAGATCGCGCGCATGAGGGCGACGAGGTCGCCCGACAGGTCGAGCGTGTCGGTGAGGGCGGCGGGGTCGGGCATGGGGCCGACGATAGCGAGGGCGTCCCACCCTGCGGCGGGTCTGCCTGCGCCTCGGGCGCCGGACCCTAGGCTGGCGAGCATGACCGCCCCCGCCACCCAGCCGCGGACGGCCTGGGGTCACGGCCTGGCCACCGTCACCCACGCGGGGACCGTGCTGGACGTGTGGTACCCCCGGCCTGCCCTCGGCACCCCGTCCGACGCGCGTCCCACCGGCACCGGCCCCGACCCCCACGCCGCGCTCTCGCTGGTGCAGCAGGCCGCCGAGGCCGACGACGTCCGCGGGGTGCGCACCCAGGCGGTGACGACGCAGGTCGACCTCGACGCCCCGCCCGCCGACACCGCCGACGCGTACCTGCGCCTGCACCTGCTCTCGCACCGCCTGGTCCGTCCGCACGGGGCGAACCTCGACGGGGTCTTCGCGGTCCTGCCGAACGTGGTGTGGACCGACCGCGGGCCGTGCGCGCCCGAGGGCTTCGAGGACGTCCGGGCCCGGTTCCGCGCGTCGGGCCGCACCGTCACCGTGCTCGGCGTCGACAAGTTCCCGCGGATGGTCGACTACGTGGTGCCCTCGGGCGTGCGGATCGCCGACGGCGACCGGGTGCGCCTCGGCGCGCACCTCGCCGAGGGCACGACCGTCATGCACGAGGGTTTCGTGAACTTCAACGCGGGCACCCTCGGCGTCTCGATGGTCGAGGGCCGCATCTCGCAGGGCGTCGTCGTGGGTGACGGCAGCGACATCGGGGGCGGCGCGTCGATCATGGGCACCCTGTCCGGGGGCGGCAAGGTCACCATCTCGATCGGCCGGCGCTCGCTCGTGGGCGCGAACGCGGGACTGGGCATCTCGCTCGGCGACGACTGCGTCATCGAGGCGGGCCTCTACGTGACCGCCGGCACCAAGGTGACGCTCCTGCCGGCCAAGGGGTCCGACGACTCCCCGCGCGTCGTCGCCGCGCGCGAGCTGTCGGGCCGCGACGGGCTCCTGTTCCGCCGGCACTCGTTGACCGGCGCGGTCGAGTCCGTCCCGCGTCCCGGGGTCGGCATCGAGCTCAACCCGGACCTGCACGCCAACTGAGCGCGGCGACCTACGATGCCGTCCCGCCCGAACCCCGTCCGTCGACCCGGGCCGTCGTTCGAGCCAGTGAGCGGCTCACGCACGCCGCCGGCCGCGCCACGCCCGCCG
>JAEZBT010000214.1 GCA_023426865.1 Actinomycetes bacterium | reverse complement strand
GGCGCCCGCGCGGCGGGCGCGCCCCCCCCCCGCCCGCCGGGTAGTCTGTGGGCCGTTCCATCCGGGACGACCGTCCCGGTGCCGGCGGACAGGGAGCCGATGACCAGCCTGAGCGACGAACGCGCCGCGCGCCTCGCCGAGGAACCGCTCCGCGTCGCCGGTCCTCGCCAAGGCTTCTTCCGCGGGACCGTGCAGTCGGTGCGCGACATCGTCGGCCAGCGGGAGCTCCTCGGGCTCCTCGTCCGCCGCGAGCTCAAGGCCAAGTACAAGGACAGCACGCTCGGCTTCTTCTGGAGCTTCGCGCGGCCGCTGGCCATGCTCGTCGTCTACTACGTCGCGATCGGCAAGTTCCTGGGCGCGGAGTCCTCGACCCGCAACCCGGACGGCATCCCGGCCTTCGCGGTCTTCATCTTCACGGGCCTGACGGCCTGGCAGCTGTTCTCCGACATCGTCATCGGTGGCACCGGCACGATCGTGGGCAACAGTGGCCTCATCAAGAAGGTCTACCTGCCGCGCGAGGTCTTCCCGCTCAGCGTCGTCGGCGCCGCGCTCGTGAACTTCGCCATCCAGTTCGCCGTCCTCATCGGCGCGACGGCCGTGCTCGGCGCCTTCCCCACGGGCTCCCGATGGGGCTACGGCGCGCTGGCCCTCGCGGTGCTCATCGTCTGGGCGACCGCCCTGGCGATGCTGCTCTCGGCGGTCAACGTGTACCTGCGCGACGTGCAGTACCTCGTCGAGATCCTCATCATGATCCTGTTCTGGGCGTCGCCGATCGTCTACGCGTGGACCATGGTCGACGAGAAGGTCGACGGCATCCTCCAGTGGCTCTACGTCGCCAACCCGATGACCCAGGTGGTCATGGGTTTCCAGAAGGCGTTCTGGGTCGACGGCGACACCTGGGAGATCGACGGCGAGCCAGCGGCCGGCTACCCCGACTCGCTCGGCACCATGCTCGGCATCACCCTGGTGGTGTCCCTGGTAGCCCTCTGGGTCGCGCAGCGGGTGTTCGCCCGCCTGCAAGCCAACTTCGCCCAGGAGCTGTGATGACGACCGTCGTGAGGTTCGAGGACGTCTCGAAGCGCTTCGTCATCCGCAAGGAGAAGTCGCTCAAGGAACGCCTGGTCAACCTCGGCCGCTCCAACATGCACAAGGACGACTTCTGGGCGCTGAGCCACGTGAGCGCGGAGATCAGCTCCGGCTCGACCGTCGGCCTCGTGGGCCCGAACGGCTCCGGCAAGAGCACGCTGCTCAAGACGATCGGCGGCATCCTCCAGCCGACGAGCGGGTCCGTATACCTGCGCGGACGCCTCGCCGCGCTGCTCGAGCTCGGCGCGGGCTTCCACCCCGACCTGACCGGCCGCGAGAACGTCTATCTCAACGCGGCGATCCTCGGCATCTCCCGGGCGCAGACCGACAGGTACTTCGACGCGATCGTCGACTTCTCCGGCATCGAGCCGTTCATCGACACGCAGGTGAAGTTCTACTCGTCGGGCATGTACGTGCGGCTGGCGTTCGCCGTCGCCGTGCACGTGGACCCGGACGTGCTCCTGGTCGACGAAGTGCTCGCGGTCGGCGACGAGCCGTTCCAGCGCAAGTGCATGGACCGCATCAAGACCTTCCAGCACGAGGGGCGCACCATCGTCCTGGTGACGCACTCGCTCTCCCAGGTCGGTGAGCTCTGCGATCGCGCTATCGTGCTTCAGCACGGCTCCATCGCGGCGGACGGCGCACCGGACGAGGCCCTGCGCGCCCTGCGCGAGGGATTCGAGGCGGACCGGCTGGCGGCAGAGGCGGCAGAGGCCGCGCCGGTGGCCCCCCTAGCCACGGTCGCGGCCGTCGAGCTCCTCGACGCCTCGGGCAGACCGGCGGAGGAGATCCGTTCCGGGGACCCGTTGCGCATCCGTGTCACGTACCACGCGGACACGCCGCTCGACGACTGGCGGGCCGGCATCAGGATCGACACGACCCTGGCCCAGGTGGTGTACGGCACCAACACGGTCCTCGCGGGCGTCGATCTGCCGCCGTTGCGTGGGGAACGCGCGGTGGAGTTCCTCGTGGCCGACGTCAACCTGGCCGCGGGCCAGTACTACGTGGCCGGTGCCATCGGCCATCGCGACGGCACACCCATCCACCAGATCGCCCAAGGGGCTCTCCTCACGGTGACCGCAGGCTCTACTCGGAGCTTCGGCCTCGTCGATCTGCAACCGACCGTGCACGTCGCCTGAAAGTCTGAGCCTCGCGAGCCATGGGAGGTCTCGCCCGCTAAAGTCTGGCGCAGCGCTCCGGCAGCGTCGCCAGCGTCCCCCGACCAGCTCGCTCTGCTGCGGGCAGGAAGACCGAGCCGTGCCACTTCCCCCCTCCATCCGCCGCGTGGGCGCCTACCTGCGCGCCCCGGTGACCATGACCCGTTCGCTGCGTCGGCTCTTCGTCGTCGCAGGCGACAGCAACCGGCGTCTCGCGGATCTGCAGCGCTCCGTCGACGACATCCACCGGGTCCTCACGCGGGACGTCGACGACCGGCTCACGGTGCTCCGCAGGCTCCTCGCGCAGGTGGAGCCCTACCAGCCGATCTACGGACTCGCCGGCCTCGTCCCCGAGCCCGCGCGTGCGTCCGCGGACCGTGCGCGGGCCATCGAGGCGGGGATGAGCGGCGTGCGCGGGAAGCGGATCCTCGACATCGGCTCCTCGCTCGGCTACATGTCCTTCTACTTCGCCGACCGCGGCGCGCACGTGACCGGCTGGGAGTACAACGCGGCGAACACGGAGGTCGCCCGGCACGTGGGCGAGGTCACCGGAATCCCCGTCACGTTCGTGACCAAGGAGTTGACGCTCGAGACTGTCCGGTCCATCGAGCCGGGCGCGTACGACTACGCGTTCGTCCTGGCCGTCTTCCACCACATCATCCATTTCCAGGGCCTCGACGCTGCTCAGCAGATCCTCACCGAGCTGCTCGACCGCGTCCCGGTCGTGTTCCTCGAGCTCGCCTCCCGGGGCGAGGACCCCGACCTGTTCTGGGACGCCGCGCAGCCGGATGACCCGCTGACCCTCCTGGACCCGGTCCGCGAGCGCTCCGAGCTCACGCGATTGGGAACCTTCACGACCCACCTGTCCACGCACCGTCGGCCGATCTACCGGCTCGCCCGTCCGCAGGTCGTCCGCGTGGGCGACCACGAGTACGCGTTCGACAGCGTCAGCCGGGAGGCGTACCGGAACTCCCCCGTCTCTGAGGGCCCATGGCGGCGGCGTTACTACCACTCCGCGACGCACGTGATCAAGGAGTACGACTTCACGCGGGACGCCGAGGACAACTGGCGCCAGATCATCGGCGAGCTGTACGTCCACACGCTCCTGTCGTCGGGCCGGCCCGTGCACCACGCGCTGGTCGTGGACGACGTGCACCTCGACCACGACCACGCCCTGGTCGCGATGCGGCGGATCGAAGGGCATCTCCTCAGCGAGGGTCCTCCCCTGAGGCCGGCTGCCCTGCGCACCGTGGTCGCCGACGTCCTGACGACCCTGCGCGACCTGCGCGCGCAAGGCGTCCACCACAACGACGTGCGGTCGTGGAACATCCTCGTGGCACCTGACGGCGGCGGCTGGCTGATCGACTACGGCCGCGCCGCGCACGTCCCGCACGAGGACGATGTCGTGGCATTGGCATGGGCCGCCGTCGCGGGAGCACAGGGCGGTCGGGAGCCCGCAGAGGAGGCGAAGACCACGCTGCCGCCAGACGCCGACCTGGAGAAAGCCGGCCTCGGGGGGTTCGGTCGCGCGCTGCGCGACGGCGTGCGCGATCCCGGGAAGCTCCTGGACTCCCTGATCGACTGATGCCTGCGCTCGCGGGCGGGCCGGACCGGCAGCCCGGGGGCGGTTTCCGTCGCCCCGCTGGCGGGGACTAGTTCGGCGGGTAGCGCACCAGGGCCTTGACCCGGTACTCCTCGCTGCCCGCGATGCCGATGCGGACGGCGCCCTCGCCGCTGCGCAGCAGCACCTGGCCCCAGGTCTTGAGCCCACCGGCGTCGGGTGTGCGCTTGAGGTAGGTGCTGTAGTAGATGCCGGCCCGGTGCTGGGCGGCCTCGGTGGAGAACCAGATGGCGTCCGTCACCGCGTCCCGCCCGTGCCGCGGGATCAGGCTCGCCCAGAAGGTGACCTCGGCCTCCGCCGCCGGGCGCCCGAGCACCGAGGCGTACATCTGCCGCACGTAGCCGAGGTCGTTGCCGCCCGAGCGGACCCAGAACTCGTGGCTGGACAGGAAGCGCCGTTCGACGTCGTCGACCGTGGCACCGCCGGCCTTGATGACGCGCGTCCAGTGCTCCAGGCCGCTCGCCTCCGGGGCGCGCCCCAGCACGTCGTGGTACGCCTCGCGCACCCGCATCCGGATGTACTCGTCGCTGCTGGTGAGCGAACGGACCAGGGCGGGCAGCCCCGCTCCGCTCACGAGCACGGTGCTCCACGTCTGCATGCCGCTCGCGTCGACGCCGCGCCCCAGGATGTCGGCGTACATCGCCTGCACCACCGACCGGGCCTGCGCGAAGCGCTCGCCGTAGCTGAACGAGTCGGCCACGGAGCGGATGTTCCCGAGGGCCGCGTAGCCGCCGTCGCCCGGGCAGTTCGTGTACGCGACGTCGCGGTGCCCGAAGACGCGCGGCAGGGTCACCGTCTGGTTCTGGTACTTGGAGTTCTGGCCGGTCCCGGTGGTGTAGCTCATCGTGCCGTTCGGGTTCACCCCGTAGGCGCCGAGCCGGAAGCCGATCACCTGGGCGACCGCCTGCTGCGTCTGTCCCGACGGCGGTGCGGCGTACGTGCCGAGCATGGACACCCCGAGGGTGCCGGTGTTGAAGCCGCCGGCGTGCACGCCCACCACCGGCTGCACCAGGCTGTTCGCCCGGCCCTCGTAGAGGTTTCCCCACTTGTCGACGACGAAGTTGTAGCCCAGGTCGCACCAGCCGCGACCCTCGATGTGGTAGCGCTGGTCGTTGCGGATCTGCTGCATCGCCTGGGCCTGCGTCGCGTAGTCGTTCGACCCCGCGGTGTGGTGCACGACGGCACCCACCAGCGCCGACGCGACGTCCGGCTTGCAGACCTGCTCGCGCGCGCCCCACGCCGAGCGCGGGATGACCGTGAGCGTCGGGCTCGCCGTCGCCAGCGGTCCCGTCGTGAAGGACGCGGTCGTGGCGTCGACCGTCACCTCGCCCACCAGGGCGTCGTTCGCGGGCAGCGGCACCTCCTCGCTCCCGACGAGGACGAGGCTCATGTCCTCGGGCTGCGGTACCTGCGCGGAGAACGACAGCTGGACCGCCTCGGCGTCGCCGATCCACACGGGCTCGGTGCCCCCGCGTGCGGCGGCGTTCGCGGCGTCGGCGGTCCCGGCGTCGGGCGCCTCCTCGTCCTCGCCGAACGGCTGCCAGGGCGACCACTCGCCGTCGGTCTGCACGCGCAGCTCCGGCGCGAGCGCGGCGCCGTCGGCGTCCACGGGCCAGGTCAGGCCGATCGTCTGCACGTCGGCCGTGTCGACGACCTCGCTCGCGACCCGGTCCGGGGCGACGACCTCCGCCGCGGCGACGACCTCGTCGTCGGCCAGCGCCTCGGTGAGCTCCGCCGACCCGGCGACCTCACCGCCGACGACCTCCGGCACGACGACGTCGAGCTCGACGAGCGTGCTGTCCGGGGGCTCCACGGTCGCCTCCAGCACGCGCACGGCCGGTGCCGCCGCGAACGGAGCCGCGACGGCCGTCTCGGCTCCTGCGGGTGCGGCGCCTGTGGGCGCGGCTCCCGCAGGCGCGGGTCCCGCGACCGCGGGCGTGATCACCCCCACGAGCAGTGCGCAGGCCAAGGCCCCCGCCGCCACCGATGCCCCCGTTCGGCTCACCATGGAAGTCCCTCGTCAGTCGACGCCGATAATCCCGGCTGGTCGCCTTCAGTATCGACCACCGCCCCGTGCCCCTTGAGCCCGCCGCGCCGGGCTGCGTCCCCTGCGCCGCCGCGACCGGAGCACCGGGGCGGGTCCGCGTGGGGTCCCGGCGCGGGCGACGGCTAGTCTGATCGCCGATCCCGCACGTCCCTGAGGAGGTATCCGTGCGACTGCTCGTCACCGGTGGGGCCGGCTTCATCGGCGCCAACTTCGTCCAGCAGACCGTGCGCGAGCGGCCGGAGGTGACGGTGACCGTGCTCGACGCGCTCACCTACGCCGGCGACCGTGCCTCGCTGGCCCCGGTGGCCGACGCGGTCACCTTCGTGCAGGGCGACGTCGCCGACGCCGCCGTCGTGGACGACCTGGTGGCGGACAGCGACGTGGTCGTGCACTTCGCCGCCGAGTCGCACAACGACAACTCCCTGGACGACCCGTCACCCTTCGTGCGGACGAACGTCGTGGGCACCTTCACGCTGCTGGAGGCGGTGCGCCGGCACGGCACGCGCTACCACCACATCTCCACCGACGAGGTCTACGGCGACCTCGAGCTCGACGACCCGGCGAAGTTCACGCCGACGACGCCGTACAACCCCTCGAGCCCCTACTCCTCGACGAAGGCCGCCAGCGACCTGCTCGTCCGGGCGTGGGTCCGCTCGTTCCACGTGGCGGCCACGATCTCCAACTGCTCGAACAACTACGGGCCCTACCAGCACGTCGAGAAGTTCATCCCGCGCCAGATCACGAACGTCATCGACGGCGTGCGGCCCAAGCTCTACGGCCGCGGCGAGAACGTCCGCGACTGGATCCACGTCGAGGACCACAACGCCGCGGTCTGGACGATCATCGAGAAGGGCCGCATCGGGGAGACCTACCTCATCGGCGCCGACGGCGAGCAGAGCAACAAGGACGTCGTCGAGCTGATCCTCGAGCTCATGGGCCAGCCGCGCGACGCGTACGACCTGGTCACCGACCGGCCGGGGCACGACATGCGCTACGCCATCGACGCCGGCCTGCTGCGAGACGAGCTCGGGTGGACGCCCCGCTACGGAAGCTTCCGCGACGGGCTCGCGGCCACCGTCGAGTGGTACCGGACGAACGAGGCCTGGTGGCGGCCCCGCAAGGACGCCACCGAGGCGAAGTACGCCCGGCTCGGACGCTGAGGAGGACGTCGTGCGGCTGTCGGTCATCGGTTGCGGGTACCTGGGCGCCGTGCACGCGGCGTGCATGGCACAGCTCGGGCACGAGGTCGTCGGCCTCGAGGTCGACGCCGCGAAGGCGGCGTCGCTGGCGGCGGGGCGCGCGCCCTTCCACGAGCCCGGCTTCGACGAGCTCCTCGGCGAGGCCCTGGGCACGGGACGGCTGTCGTTCACCACAGACCCGGACGCGATCGCCGACGCCCAGGTCCACTTCATCTGCGTCGGGACGCCGCAGCAGGAGGGCCGGTACGCGGCCGACCTGCGCTACGTCGAGGCCGCGGTCGACACGCTCGTCCCCCGGCTCCGCGCGCACGGGGACGGCCCGACGCTCGTCGTCGGCAAGAGCACCGTCCCGGTCGGGACGGCGGAGGGCATCGCGGCCCGGTTCGCGGCCGAGGCGCCCGACGCCGGCGCCACCCTCGTCTGGAACCCCGAGTTCCTGCGCGAGGGCTTCGCCATCCAGGACACCCTCTCCCCCGACCGGATCGTCTACGGGCTCCCGAGCGAGGCCGGCGTGCCGACCGCCGCGGGCGAGGCGGCCCGCGCCGTGCTCGACGAGGTCTACGCCGACCAGCTCGTCCGGCAGCAGATCCCGCGCCTGGTGACGGACTACGCGACCGCGCAGCTGGTCAAGGTCGCCGCGAACTCGTTCCTCGCCACGAAGATCTCGTTCATCAACGCGATGGCCGAGCTGTGCGAGGCGACGGGCGCCGACGTCACCCAGCTCGCGGCCGCCATCGGGCACGACGACCGCATCGGGGCGAAGTTCCTGCGGGCCGGCGTCGGTTTCGGCGGCGGCTGCCTGCCCAAGGACATCCGCGCGTTCATGGCGCGGGCCGGTGAGCTCGGCGTCGACCAGGCGCTGACCTTCCTGCGCGAGGTCGACGCGATCAACACCCGGCGCCGCGAGCACGTGGTCGAGCTCGCGCGGACGGCCTGCGGCGGGTCGCTGGGCGGCGCGCGCGTCGCCGTGCTGGGCGCCGCCTTCAAGCCGGACAGCGACGACCTGCGGGACTCCCCCGCGCTCGACGTCGCGTCGCGCATCGCCGGCCTGGGTGCGACCGTCGTCGTGACGGACCCGGCCGCGCTCGACAACGTCCGGCGCACGCGCTCGGACCTGCACGTCGCCGAGGACCCGTTCGAGGCCGCGCGCGGGGCCGACGTCGTGCTCCTGCTGACCGAGTGGCGCCAGTACGTCGGCCTGGACCCGGTCGCCTTCGGCGCCGTCGTCCGCAACCGGCACATCGTGGACGGGCGCAACGCCCTGGACCCGGCCGCGTGGCGGGCGGCCGGCTGGACGTACGCCGGCCTCGGCCGGCCCTGAGCGCGGGCCCGAAGGCCCAGGTCCGGGGCCCGTAGCCCGCTGACCTGGCGATCTCCACGACACCTCCACGGGTTCGCCCCGCGAGAGACGTCGCCGCCGCGAGGCCGCCGCTTATGCTCGTGAACCGTGACCCCACGCCACACGGCTGCGCGCCAGCACCGCCTCCGCCACGCTCGGCGCCACCGGCGTCACCCCCTGCTCAGCGGTCTCGCGCTCGTCGCCCTGGCCGTCACGTCCTTCGGTGTCACGGCCGCCGCGACGGCCTACCAGCGGCTCTCCGGCAACATCGACACGTACGACATCTCGGCCCTCGTCGACGCCGTCACCCCGGCGCCCGGCTCGGTCACGACGCAGCACGACCCGAACGACCCGCGCGAGGGCCGTGCGCTGAACCTGCTCGTCATGGGCTCGGACGTCCGCAACGGCGAGAACGCCCTGCTCGGCGGCGAGGAGGAGGGCATGCGGTCCGACACGACGCTGGTCGTGCACGTGTCCGCCGGGCGTGACCGGATCGACGTCGTGTCCATCCCGCGCGACACCCGGGTCGACATCCCGTCCTGCAACTTCACCGACGGCTCGACGTCGCGCCCGCAGTCCGCCCGGTTCAACGCCGCGTTCTCGATCGGCGCCCGCAACGACGACGTCGGCGAGGCGGCGGCCTGCACCATCCAGACCGTCCAGTCGCTGACGGGCATCCCGATCGACGGCTGGATCGTCGTCGACTTCGCGGGCTTCCGGAACATGGTGGACGCGCTCGGCGGCGTGGACATGTGCATCCCCAACGACATGGAGTCGCCGAAGGCCGGACTGAGCATCACCGCCGGCATGCACACGCTCGACGGGTACTCCGCGCTCGCCCTGGCCCGCGCGCGCACCGGTGAGGGCCTCGGCAACGGCTCGGACATCAACCGGCTCGGACGTCAGCAGCAGCTCATGAGTGCCATCGCGCAGGAGGTGTTCGAGAAGAACCTCCTGACCGACCTCGACCAGCTGTACCACTTCCTCAACGCCGCCACGATGTCGCTGACCGCGGACCCGGAGACCGGCAACATCCGGTCGCTCGCCGGCCTGGCCTGGAGCCTGCAGAGCATCCCGCCGCAGAACATCACGTTCCTGACCGCGCCCCACGCGGCGAACCCGGACGACCGCAACGAGGTCGTCTTCACGTCCGACGCGGCGCCCATCTGGCAGGCGTTCATCAACGACACCCCGATGGTGCCGCAGGCGCCGGCCGCTCCGGTCGACCCGAACGCGCCCGTCGACCCGAACGCGCCGGTCGACCCGAGCACGCCGACGACGCCCGCGCCGACCCCCGGCGTCGACCCGTTCACGCCGGCCGACCTGCCGGCGGTCTGCGGCTGATGGCGGACGACCGGTCGCGCGAGAAGCCCACGAGCCGGGCC
>JAEZBT010000408.1 GCA_023426865.1 Actinomycetes bacterium | reverse complement strand
GGGCCGGCGACCAGCGGGCGACCACGAGGTCGGCGCCCACCGCGTCGGCGAGAGCGGCGACGCGGACCGGGTCGAGCCCGCCGACGTCGTCCAGCACGACGACGAACCGCGCCCGCGTCCCGACGACCTCGCCCCAGGGCAGGGCGGCGGGCACCAGGAGCAGGTGGACCGAGTCCGGCAGCGGCCGGACGTCGACCAGGCCGGGATGACCGGTCGTGGCGACCGCCGCGACGTCCGCGACGGGCGACCCGACGACCGCTACACGCAGCCGCATCGCAGCCCCTTCCTCACAACCCCGCCTGCGGGTACGGGAGGGCGTCCGGCGGGGCGGCGTCCTCGTCGAGCCAGGTGCGCACGGCGGCGTCCGCCGCGACGTACCCCCAGTTCACGAGCCGGTGCCGCGTGACCTCGGGGAGTCGGGCCAGGCGGGTCGGTGTGCGCGCGAGTGCGCTCGTCGCCGCCAGCGGCGCGGGCGGCCCGCCGGGCGCGGTGTAGGACGCGCGGTCGGAGCTGATCGCCCAGAATGCGCCGGCCCGCGCGCCGGTCGCCAGCAGCCCGACGATCTGCCGACGCCGCAGCCGGCGCACCTGGACGTCGATGGTCTGGAGCGTGCGCAGCGTGGCGCGGATCCAGTCGCGCGCGGGCACCTTCGGCTCGCCGAACGTGCCGCCACCGTCGCTGACCAGCACGGTCGCGCAGGTCTTGACCACGGGCTCGAGCCCGAGGTTGTCGTAGACGCCGCCGTCGGTCAGGTGCACCGTGCGCCCGCGCACCCGAAGCAGGTGCGGGGACAGGAACGGCGGGAACGCGGACGATGCCGCCACCGCGTCGGCCAGCCGCAGGTCCGGCGAGCGCACCGGCGACATGCGCCAGTCGCCCATCTGCGCGCGCGAGAAGCGCCACAGGGTCCCGGTGGACAGGTTCGTCGCGAGGACCACGAAGGTGGGGCCGTCGCCGTCGTCGGGCAGGTCCTGGAGGGTGGCGCCGTGGAAGAGGGCGTGGTCGTAGGCGGCCGCGACGCGGCGTGAGATGCGGCCCGGCCACAGGCCTGTGAGCACCGCGGGGATGTCGATCGTGCGGCCGGCCAGGTCCAGGAGCGGCCGCTCGACCCGCTCGGCGAACCGGCGCGCGACGCCGTCGTCGTCGAAGTCCAGGTCGCGCCAGGCGAGCGCGAGCACGCCCGCGGAGAGCGAGCCGCCGGAGACGGACGCGACGCGGGTCAGGCGGGGCAGCCGGCCGAGCTCGTTGAGGCGCCGCAGCCCCCCGACGTGGAAGAGCATCGCCCGGTACCCGCCGCCCGACAGGCACAGCCCGACGCCGTCGGTGTCGGGCGGGGCGGAGTCATCGGCGGCGTCGTCGGGATCCTCGTCCGGGACGTCGTCGAGCACCGGCTGCGTCATGGTGGCTGCCCCCTCCCCGGCGCGCCATGGCCGGTGATCACGGTAGTCGCGCGGCGGCTCCTGCGGGAGGGGGGCGACCGACGACGGCCGTCACCGCCCTGCGTACGGACGTCCCAGGCCGGAACGGCCGTCCCGCGCCAGGATGTGCGCATGACCAGGTCCGGCGACGAGGCGCTCGAGCCCGTCGAGCTGATCCGGCAGTCGGGCGCGATCCTGCGCGTCGGCAAGGCCATGCTGTCGTCGGGCACCGGCTCGTACCGCGTGAAGTCTGCGATGCAGCAGGTCGCGCGCGCGTTCGGCCTGGACCGGCACGAGGCGCACGTCACCCTGACCGAGATCACGACGACGTCGCACCGCGGCGCCATCTTCCGCACGGAGGTCGCGGAGGTCCGCGCCGTGGGCGTGAACGCGCACCGGCTCGGCGAGCTGACGGACCTGACGAACGCGCTCCGGCCCGGCGCGACCGTCGACGAGGTCAACCGGGAGCTCGACCGCATCGAGGCGATCCGGCCGCTGTACGGGCCGGTCGCCAACGCGTTCTTCGCGGCGATGGCGTGCGGCGCGTTCGCGTTCCTCAACAACGGCGGGTTCATCGAGGTCGCGGGCGCGTTCCTCGGCGCCGGCGCGGGCCAGGCGCTGCGGCGCTGGTTCGCGCACCGGGGCTTCAACCAGTTCGCGGTGACGATGATGGCCGCCGCGCTGGCCTGCCTGGTCTACCTGGGCTTCGTCACCGCGCTCGACCTGTCGACCGTGGAGGGTGCTTCGAGCCACCAGGCCGGGTTCGTCTCCGCGGTGCTGTTCCTCGTGCCCGGGTTCGCGCTGGTCACGGCGGCCCTCGACCTCGCGAAGATGGACTTCTCCGCGGGCGTTGCGCGGGCCGTCTACGGGATGATCATCGTCACGTCCGCGGGCCTGTCGGTGTGGGGCTTCGCCTGGTTGACCGGCCTGTCCGCCGACCCGATCGCCGCCCCGGACCTGGACCTGTGGCAGATCGTCGCCCTGCGCCTGCTCGCGAGCTTCCTCGGCGTGCTCGGGTTCGCGCTCATGTTCAACTCCACGCTCCGGATGGCGTTCGGCGCGGCCCTGATCGGCATGGTCGCCAACGTGCTGCGCCTCCAGATGGCCGACGCCGGCGCCGCCATGCAGGCCGCCACCGTCGTGGCGACGCTGGTCGTCGGGCTCCTTGCCGCCGTCGTCGCGCCCCGGCTGCGCGTCCCGCGGATCACCGTGTCCGTGCCCGCCGTCGTCATCATGGTGCCGGGCGCGTCGACCTACCGGGCCCTGGTCTCGCTCAACAACGGCGACTACGAGGCGGCCGTCGCGGCGGGCGTGACGGCCTTCTTCGTGACGATCTGCATCGCCATCGGGCTCGCCGGTGCGCGTGTCCTCACTGACCGCGCCTGGGCCTTCGAGAAGTAGCCCGGGCGGGCCGCACGGCACCGCCGGAGGCCCCGGGTACGCCGTCGTGCACCGGACGGGCCAGTGCTTTGGTAACGGGGGACCCGTGCCGGTAGCCTTGCGGGCGTCTTGGAGACGTCGCATAGTCAGGCCTAGTGCGCGGCCCTGCTAAGGCCGTGAGGGGGGCAACCTCCTCCGTGGGTTCAAATCCCACCGTCTCCGCTCTTGGCCCGGCCACCCCCGCCCCCTGGGGTCGCCGGGCCAAGTCTTGTGTCGGGCGGGGATCGTGCCCGTCCGGGCGTCGGGAGCAGGCGGTTGGGTTCGGACGCCCGGGAGCATGTATCCTCGTCTGCGGCCCTCCGGGGCCAGGCGCCCGTAGCTCAATGGATAGAGCATCTGACTACGGATCAGAAGGTTGGGGGTTCGAGTCCCTTCGGGCGCGCAGGTCGAAGGCCTCTCACCGGCGGGAACGCGGGTGAGGGGCCTTCGTCGTGCCAGGATGCTGGCTCCCGGGGTGAGGAGCGCGACGTGAGCGAGCCGACGACGGCGGTGCTGCTCGCGCGGCTGCGCGCGGCGGGGTTCGTCGACGTCGTCCGCGTGGAGCCGGCCGAGGGCGGCCTTGCCGCGACCGCGGGCATCGCACGACGCGCGGACGGGTCGGCGCTGTTCGTGAAGGCGTTCGACGAGGCGCTGCCCGACGCGTTCGCCACCGAGGCCGAGGGGCTCGACGCGCTGCGCACGGCCGGCGGCGTCGCGACGCCCGAGGTGCTGCACGTGAGCGCCGACTTGCTCGTGCTCGAGGCGCTCGCGCCGCGGCCGCGCGACGAGGCGTTCTGGGAGCGGCTCGCGCACGACCTCACCCACCTGCACACCACGACGACGCAGCCGCGGTTCGGCTGGAACCGCGACACGTGGCTCGGCCGGCGCCGGCAGGTCAACACCTGGACCGACGACGGGTTCGCGTTCTTCGCCGAGCACCGCCTGCTGCGATGGCTGGGCGAGCCGCGCGTCGACGCCGCGCTGGACGCCGAGGATCGCGCCGCTCTTGAGCACCTGTGCGCGCGGCTCCCGGAGCTCCTGCCCGCGGCTTCCGCGTGCCTGACGCACGGCGACCTCTGGGCCCAGAACGTCCTGGCCACGGACGACGGGCGGCCCGCGCTCATCGACCCGGCGGTGTCGTACATGTGGGCGGAGGTCGACCTCGCGCACCTGTGGACCACCGTGCCCCCACCGGAGGCCTGGCCGTTCTTCGATCTCTACGCCGAGCTCGCCGGCCTGGACGCGGGCTGGCGGGCGCGGATGCCGATCATCCAGCTCCGCCAGCACCTCGCGGTGATCGCCCAGTTCGAGCCCGACTGGGGCGCAGCCGACATCGTCCGCGCGACCCTCGCACCTTTCCGCCGCCGCCGCTGACCGGGGCACCGCCGTCCCGCCCCGGTGAAGGGTTCCTACCGGATAGCGGTAGGAACCCTTCACCGGGGTCGAGGC
This sequence comes from Actinomycetes bacterium, assembly GCA_023426865.1. Lineage (GTDB taxonomy): Bacteria > Actinomycetota > Actinomycetes > Actinomycetales > Cellulomonadaceae > Actinotalea. Next base: position 2,026 of record JAEZBT010000408.1, on the reverse strand, counting down.
GCGGGGATGGGGAGCGGCGGGCCACACAGCGCCGCGGGCCGGTCAGGCGACGAAGACGGCGATCGCCTCGGCCGACAGCAGCACCTGGTACGGCAGGCGGCTCAGGGTCTCCGCGTTCACCTCGACCCCGCGCGTGCGGGCGGCCGCGGCGAGCTCCTCCCACGGGTGGCCGTCCGGGTCGTCCTCGTCGTCGGACCCGACCAGGGCCAGGACCTCGGCGATCACCTCGTCGAGCGGCCGCTTCCATGAGATCGGAGCACCCGGCGGCGCGCCGTGGTGCGAGGACGAGAAGCCGCGGTCCATGTCCAGCCGGATCAGGGAGTCGTCGGTCAGGCGGATGCACTGGGTGATCGTCATGGCGACGGTCGGCGCCGTGTTGTCGGGAGAGGGCGTGCCGATGTCGCACACGGCCACCGTGGCGACCGGCGTGAGCTCGGCGACGTGGAGGGGACGCCGCTTGGCCCGGTCGGCCTCGGTCTCCGACCCCACCGGGACGTAGCGCCAGCCGCCGTCGTCGTCGACGTGCACGGAAGCCTCCCCGGGTGTGCCGACCGAAGCCCGCCCCAGGCGTCGTCCGCGGCGGGGACCGCATCGTGACGCGCTTCCATCGCGGTGTGCAAGCGGCGCGCGCAAGGATGGGCGCATGTGGACCGAGATCGACGAGGCAAGGCCGACGGACATCGTCGGGCGCCCGGGGCGAGGCGGCCGCCAGTCGCCGGTCGCCCTGCGGATCCTCGCGGCCGCCGCGCCCATGCTCTACATGCGGGGCGTCCACGCGGTGAGCGCCGACGCCGTCATCGCCGCTGCCGACGTCACGAAGGCGACCTTTTACCGCCACTTCCCGACCAAGGACGACCTGGTGGTCGCGTACCTGACCGCCGCGCACGAGGGCGAGGTCCAGGCCGTCGACCGCTGGCGGACGGAGCTCCCCGGCGAGCCGGGGAAGGTCCTGCGCCGCTACGCGGAGATGCTCGGTGAGGCGTCCTGCGTGCCGGGCTACCACGGCTGCCCGTTCGTGAACGCGACGGCCGAGTACCCCGACGCCGGGCACCCGGCCCGCCAGGTGGTCGCCCGGCACCGGGACTGGCTGGACGCCACGGCCGCGGCGCTGCTGGCCCAGCTCGGGGTGCCGACGCCGGAGCGGCTCGCCCGCCAGCTCGTCATGCTCCGCGACGGCTTCGCGGTCGCCGCGGACGCCGCCGGCTCCGACCCACACCTGCGTGCGGCCGCGCTCGACGACCTCATCGACGCGGCGACGATCCTCGTCCGCGCGGCGCTCGGGTAGCGCGTCGGGACGAACGCGGCGCTCGTGCGCGTTGCTCTGAGCAGCCGCCCCGACCAGGCCGGCCGTGACCCGGGAGACGATGCAGCATGAGCACGGTGACCGACGCCCGCCGACGCGTCGGTGGGGTCATCTTCGAGCGCGTCGCCGGGCCTGACGGCGGCGCCAACCGCGAGCGCATCCACACCCGTCCCGGGCCGCGCTGGTTCCCGGCCGGGTCGCCGATCCAGGTGGTGCACGGCGACGCGTCGATGTTCGTCGGCGGACTGCGCGCCCTGCTGCTCCAGTCGCTGCACCCATCCGCGATGTCCGCGGTCGCGGCGCACTCCGGCTACCGGGGCGATCCGTGGGGCCGGCTCGCCCACACCTCCACCTTCCTCGCGGTGACCACCTTCGGCGCGGCCGATGACGCAGCCGACGCCGTCGCGCGCGTGCGCGGCATCCACGACCGGGTGCGTGGCAAGACGCCGGCGGGCGTGCCCTACGTTGCCGGCGACCCCGAGCTGCTCGCGTGGGTGCACGTCGCCGAGGTCGACAGCTTCCTGCGCGCGCACGACAGGTACGGCGCCCGGCCCCTGGACCGCGCGGGGCGCGAGGAGTACGTGCGCCAGACGGCCGTCGTCGGGCGGGCGCTCGGGGCCGCGGGCGTGCCGGAGACCGTGGCAGAGCTGGCCGAGCGGATCGACGGGTTCCGGCCGCAGCTCGCCGCGACCGAGGCCGCGCTCGACACCGCGCACTTCATCC
>JAEZBT010000289.1 GCA_023426865.1 Actinomycetes bacterium | reverse complement strand
CGCTTCGATCACAAGAACACCTGGCATCACAGGTTCCGTTGGAAAATGTCCCGCGAAGAAAGGTTCATTATAGCTTACACATTTCTTACCGATTGCGCGAAAGCCTGGCTCCAATTCAAGGATTCTATCCACTAATAAAAAAGGACTACGATGAGGGATAATATCCATTATTTCTTTACTGGTTAACATGATAATTCTCCTTTTGCATCTTAATATGGGCGAACACGTACTAACATCTGTTCAAATCCTACCATCTCTCGGTTCGAAACTAATATTTCCTCTACGACTCCATCATATGGAGATTCGATCTCATTCATCAGCTTCATGGCTTCTACAATACCAATTACCTGCCCCTTCTTAATGGCATCACCTACTTCAATAAAAGGTTTTGCATCTTCGGAGCTAGCGCTATAGAAGGTTCCAACCATTGGCGAAGTAATCAAATTACATGCATCAGGCACTGCATCTGCCTTTGCTTCCATTACGGTAACTTGTGGTCTTTGAGAAACCACAGGCGCTCCCACTATGCCCACCTCTCGCTGAATGCGAAATGATAAGTTTGTTTCCCCTTCTTTGTATTCAAACTCGCTTAAATTCGATTCAGACACTGCACGAATTTATGTAATAATATCTTTAATCTCCATCTGACGTTCTCCTACTCTACGAATTTCTTAATTAATAAGGTTGCGTTATGGCCACCGAATCCAAGAGAATTGCTCATGGCTACGTTAACCTTCTTATCCGTTCTTGCTACCGGTGTATAGTCTAAATCTAATTCTTCATCTGGCGTCTCATACCCTGCGGTTGCATGGATGAAATCTTCCATCACTGATTTCACTGAAACAATAAATTCAACTCCACCCGCTGCTCCAAGTAAGTGGCCAACCATTGACTTGGTGGAATTGATGCTCACATTATATGCATGATCTCCAAGTGCTTTCTTAATTGCAATTGTTTCAAATAAATCATTGTGATGTGTACTTGTTCCATGTGCATTAATGTAATCCACATCCTTTGGTTCCAGTCCAGCCTCTTTGATTGCAAACTGCATTGCACGCATGGCACCTTCTCCATTCTCTGCAGGAGATGTAATATGATAAGCATCTCCAGTTGCACCATAACCACAAACTTCTGCTAAAATCTTCGCCCCACGGGCAACGGCATGTTCGTAGGATTCTAATACCACAATACCAGCACCCTCACCCATAACAAAGCCAGAACGGTTCTTGTCAAATGGAACGGAAGCTTTGAATGGATTTGTCTCTGGACTTAATGCTGTTAGAGCACCAAACCCTGCAATTCCTAGTTTGGTTATCGCAGCTTCTGTACCGCCACATACCATAACATCCACTTCATTGCATTGGATGGAACGATATGCTTCCCCAATGGAATGCGTGCCAGTTGCACAAGCGGTTACAATATTGATGCACTTACCCTTAAGCCCAAACGCTATGGATACGTTACCCGCTGCCATATTGCTAATCATCAATGGAACAAAAAGCGGATTTACACGCTTTGGTCCTTTTTCTACTAATTTATCATACTCTTTTTCAATGATTTGAAGACTTCCAATACCAGAACCTACCGATACACCAATACGATATAAATCCTCATTCGCAAGATCAAGTCCAGCATCTTTGATTGCTTCATCCGCTGCAGCTACAGCATACTGACTAAAAAGTTCCATACGCTTTGCTGCTTTTGGATCCATGCGCTCTGACGCGTTAAAATCTTTTACCTGTGCAGCTAAAGTAGCTTTATAGTCTTTCGTATCAAAATAAGTAATTGGTGCGATACCAACCGTACCTTTTTTTACATTACTCCAGAATTCCTCCACGTTATTACCAATTGGGGTAACTGCCCCCATTCCAGTCACTACAACTCTTTTCATACCTAACCTCTTTTCCTATTTTACATTCCCATTCCGCCGTCAACTTGTATTACTTGACCTGTATTATATGCTGCTTTTTCTGATGCTAAGATAGCATTGGTGTCTGCTATATCTTTAACTTCGCCAATTCTCTTTAAAGGAATCTGTGATAACACCGCTTCTTTGACTTGATCGGATAAGACTTCTGTCATATCCGTATGAATATATCCTGGTGCTACCGCATTCACCGTTACGCCACGACTGCCAAGCTCACGTGCAAGAGACTTGGTCATCCCAATCACCCCTGCTTTTGCAGCACAATAATTAATCTGTCCGGCATTCCCAATCACTCCTACCACGGAAGACAGGTTAATGATTCTGCCGCTCTTTTGCTTTAACATGATTCTACTCACTTGCTTGATGCAATGGAACACTCCAAGTAAGTTCGTGTCAATGACCGATGTGAATTCTTCTTCACTCATCTTCATCACTAAATTATCTCTGGTAATACCCGCATTGTTAACAAGAATATCAATTCGTCCATATTGCTTCATTACTTCTTCAAACAACGCTTTGGTTTCCTCTGCATTGGATACATCTGCTTTATAACTAATGGCAGTACCGCCAGCTGCAGTAATTTCAGCTACTACTTCTTCTGCTTTTTCTCTTGAACCGAAATAGTTAACCACAACCTTAGCTCCATAACCTGCCAGTGTTTTTGCTGTTTCTCTCCCAATTCCTCTACTCGCTCCGGTGATAATAGCAACCTTTCCTTGTAGCATAAGTATCTCCCTTCTATATCTGGTTCAATTTCTCTAAATCTTCAACTTTATCTATGTTAATCACTGTTTTCGTTTTATCAATTTTCTTCACGAAGGAAGATAATGTCTTCCCTGGTCCAATCTCTACAAATACTTCCACAC
>JAEZBT010000179.1 GCA_023426865.1 Actinomycetes bacterium | reverse complement strand
GAACATTGCCTTTGGGCGGCCCGATGCCACCCACGACGAAATTGTGGAAGCCGCCAAAGCCGCCCAGGCCCACAACTTCATCATGACCATGCCCAATGGCTATGAAACCGAAGTGGGCGAACGCGGTATCACCTTAAGCGGTGGGCAAAAGCAGCGCATGGCCATTGCCCGCGCGCTGCTCAAAGACCCGCGCATTCTCATCTTGGATGACGCTACCGCCAGCGTGGATACAGAGACCGAGCGACTCATTCAAATGGCATTGGCGCGCCTCATGCAAGGGCGCACTAGCTTTGTGATTGCCCAACGCCTCAGCACAGTGCGCATGGCAAAGTTGATTCTGGTCTTAGAAAAAGGCCGCATCGCCGCCCAAGGCAATCACCAAGAGCTTTTGCAAAGTTCACCGCTCTATGCCGAAATCTATGAGCGTCAATTGCGTCCACAAGTGCAGGACGAAAAATTGATGGCCCCCTTGACCGAGTTGCAGCCGCGTTCTTCGGCGGCTGACTAACCCCATCGCGAGAATGTGACGCAGCAATGTCTCATCCTGCACCAACACCACAACCAGTTGCCCATCTCATACGGTATCGTACAGGAACAAGTGCAGACCTGCTGCCTACCTATTCCCTCTTTCTCGATTCGGTGGAAGATCTGGCGGTGCGCCTCGGTACAATGTCGCCCGATACTCGATCAGATCAAGCAGAACGGGCAAAAGATTTGGCACGCTGGCGACCGCTGGTCGAGCACCTGACGGCCACGGCGGATCAATATTGGGTGGCCGAACGCAACGGGCAATTGTTGGGCTATGCTCGTTCGATTTTGCGCGATGACGTGCGCGAACTCACCGACTTTTTTGTTTCCCCACAGGCGCAGTCAGATGGTGTGGGACGCGAATTGTTGCAGCGCGCCATGCCCCGTGGCGCACGTGCAAGCTACATCATCGCTACGCAAGATCTGCGTGCCCAAGCGCTCTATCACAAACTGGGCCACTATCAAATCTGCGCCATCTATACCTTTCACCACAACATCGCGCAACTTGCCCCGCCAACACTACCCCAGCATGATCTCCTGATTGAACCGATCACACCGCAATATATTCCCATGCTCGCCAAACTTGACCAGGCCGTGCATAGCTACCGCCGCGATGTTGATCACGACTGGCTTATGGCAAACCGCAGCGGCTTTATCTTGCTGCGCGACCAGCGCGCAGTGGGCTATGGCTATGTCGGTCAACCCTTCAGCGGCCCCTTTGTGATGATTGATGCCGCAGATTATCCGGCGGCGTTGGCCCATGCCGAGCAACTTGCCATTGCGCAACGTTTTGAGAATCTAGGGCTAGATATCCCCATGCTCAACCGCACAGCGATCAATTATCTGTTAGGTCGCGGCTATCAAATGAGTCCCTTCTTCTGCTTTTACATGGCAAGCGGGCAACCCTTGCACGTCGACAAAACCATTGTCATGGCCCCCATGATCATAATTTAACGTCAATTCGGGTTAAAGGGATGTCATTCCGAGTGCAATGAGGAATCTCTCTGGAATGCCTGGGTGGAGAGACCCTTCGCGCCGCAAGCGGAACCGGCTCAGGATGACAATCTTCTCTGGACTTTCTTACGTCGAAATGACGTTAATTTTTGTCCCATGACGTAAGGCAGATGGAGGCTTGCGACAGATGAGCGTTGATGGACACAGCATACAGCACTTCCTACAGCTGCGCAAAACAACTAACGTTAGTTTCTAACCATTGATAAAAAGCCGTATTGTAAACAGCGACCCCTGCCCCACACGACTGCGCATCTCCACCTGCCCACCATGGCGCTCCACAATCGTACGTACCAAGGCCAGCCCTAATCCGCTGCCCGGTGTGCCACGTGCACCTTGCCCACGATAGAGTTCATCCCAAATATGCGGCACTTCCTCCCCTGGAATGCCACATCCTGTGTCCGCCACTTCGATGAGGATGGTATTACCTTGCTCATTGGCGCGCACCTCTACCATGTCGCCCACTGCTGAAAACTTTAGCGCATTTGACACCAGATTATGTACTGCCAAAAAGAGTAGGTCGTGATCGCCCAACAGGGTAGGCAAAGGCCAGGGCGCGGCTGGCAGCACCAAACGCAGCATACGTCCATCAGCATCACCCTGTTCTTCGACCGCAGCGACCACCTCCTGCAGCAACGCGGCCACGTCGACTTGGGCTTGCTCCAACACATCGGTTTCCACATCAGCTACTTTCCGCAAATCCGCAGCCAACCGTCCAATCCGCAACGTCTCCCGTTCGACCGACGCCAGCAACGCGGCCGAGCGCGTGGGTGCATCGGCTAGATTCGCCAATGCCACGCGAATTGCGGTCAGAGGATTCTTCAATTCGTGGTCGAGGCGGCGCAAAAAGCGGCGATGTTCGGTGGCGGCTTCGGCGCGCGCCTGTTGCAGCGCACGCGCGTGGCGTTGCGCTTGCCACCAGATGCCCAACACGCTCGCGGCCAGCAATGCGCCCGACAGCCACGCCAGCGTACCCACATCGGCGCGCACATAGACCGTGGGATTCGGTAGCCATTGCAGCCACGCGCTGCTGGCAAGGATCAGTCCCACCACCAGCGGCTGCAAAGCCCACAACCAACCCCACCGCAGCCACGCACTGGAAACCCGCACCCTCATAGCACCTCCAC
>JAEZBT010000113.1 GCA_023426865.1 Actinomycetes bacterium | reverse complement strand
TGCCTGGCCTCCACCTCGCGCCCGATGCGCTCGACGGCCGTCGTGAGCGCGGCCACCCTGTCGGCGAGCCTGGCGAGCGCGTCGTCGCCCGGGCCGGTCGGGGCCGTCACCGGACCGCCCCCGTCGTGCGCGCGAGCGACTCGACCAGGTCCTCGATGAGACGCACGGAGTCGAGCAGCTCGACCTTGCTCTCGGCGAACTGCTCGATCGCCGACATCACCGTCTCGATGAGGTTGTAGACGAGCCGGACCAGGCCGACGACCTTCTCAACGTCCCACCAGATGGTGGCCGCACCGACGGCCCAGCCCACGACGGGGACGGCAGCCTCGGCGGCGATCTTGATGAGGATGTTGGCGATTTGCTTGATGGCCATGCCGATCCCCGCGCACGCCAGCTTGGAGACCGTCGCCACCGTCGAGACGAGGCCCGAGGCCTTCTCGTACCCGGCCCCGAGCGCCACGAGTGCGCCGCTCATCGACGCGGCGATCGCGCGGAACGCGTCACCGCCCGCCCCCTGCCACCCGTCCACGCTGCTCGCCGTCAGTGCCGCGCAGTTGCGGCCGATGGCGATCGCCGCACTCGCGCTGTGGTGCCAGGCCTCCGACGCGCGGCTGATCGCGCGCCAGTCGCCGCCCAGCGGGGAGAACACGCAGCGTTCGAGGATCGAGAAGCCGATGAACTGCTCGGCGACCCAGTCGATGGACCCGAGGAGCACGCCGGCGTTCCACCGCACGTCCTGCACCCAGTTCTCGGTACAGGCCGGCGGGACGAGGTAGGAACGCGGGTCGACGGCCTCGACCACCACGCCGTGCCCCGACCAGCCCGGCACGCGCCCGGCCACGTCCCGCACGCCGGTGACCAGGTCGCCCACGGCCTCCCCGGTCCCGGACGCCTTGTCCCACAGCCACGAGTCGACCTGGCCGTAGTCGCCGTCGGCCCGCTCCTTCGGGCCGCCCAGCGCGGGCACCGAGGCCCGCGGGTCCTGCCACGGGGTGACGGCGGTCCCGAGCCGGCGGCCGAGGCCGGCCATCGCCTCGTGCTCCTCGCGGTCGGCGCGGGCGTAGTCGGCGGCCGCGGACGTGACCTGGTCGGCCACCAGGCGGCACATCGTCGCGGCTCCCGTCGCGGCCTGCGCGCCCAGCTCGGTGGCGGCGCGGGAGAGCGGGCTCAGCGCCGCGAGCAGCAGGCCCGTGCTGTCGGAGATGTCGGTCTCCGAGCGTACGTAGGCCCCGATGGCGCCCGCGTGCCCGTCCTGCCGGTCGAGGACGTCGCGGGCGTGCAGCACCGTGTCGAACCTGACAGCGAGCTCGGTCACGAAACCTCCGATCGGTCGGGCGGTACGGCGTCGGACCGTAGCAGCGACCTGCGGGCCCGCGGGTGGGATCGGCGTGCCGGAAAGCTCGGGAATCGGACGGGACGGCCGGCGGTTGCCGCTGCCGGGTGCAACGCCCATGACTCCTGAGGAGGACGCATGACCACGTACGCCGTGACCGGGTCCACCGGTCCGTTCGGCCGCACCGCCATCGAGACCCTGCTCGCCCGTGGGGTGGCGCCGTCGGACGTGGTGGCGATCGCGCGCACGCCCGCCAAGGCCGCCGACCTCGCCGACCGCGGCGTGCAGGTGCGCGAGGGCGACTACGACCGGCCGGACACGCTCGGCCCGGCGCTCGACGGCGTCCACCGGGTCCTGCTGGTCTCGGGCTCGGAGCTCGGCAACCGGGTCGCGCAGCACACCGCGGTGGTCGACGCGGCGGTGGCCGCGGGCGTTGAGCGTCTCGTGTACACCTCGGTGACCCGGGCCGACGGCACCCACCTGCTGGCGGGCGAGCACCGTGCCACCGAGCTCGCGATCCAGGCCTCCGGCCTGCCGCACTCGATCCTGCGCAACGCGCTCTACCTGGGCGTCTTCGCGGGCCGGCGGGACCAGGCGGTGGCGACGGGCGCCGTCGTGCACGCGGCGGGCGACGGGCGGGTGGCCTCCGCGGCCCGCGCCGACCTCGCCGAGGCCGCGGCCCTGGCCCTGCTGCACGACGGCGGCCCCTCCTCGGTCCGCGAGCTCGCCGGTGAGCCGTTCACCTACGAGGACCTCGCAGCCGCGTTCGCCGAGGTCTCCGGCGCGCCGGTCGTGGCGCGCGCGGTGTCGGCCGAGGAGCTCGGCGGGATCCTCGCCGCTGTCGGGCTGGACGCGGAGACGGCCGGTTTCGTCGTCGGGCTGGACCAGGCGATCGGGGCGGGCCAGTTCGACGTGACGTCCAGCGACCTGGCGGACCTCCTGGGCCGTGAGCCCACGACCCTGACGGAGGCCCTGCGCTCGGACGGCTGAGCCCTGACGCCCGTTCCGTGGTGGATCCGTCCCGGAGAGCGGGAGGGATCCATCACGGAGGCGCATGGAGATGGTGGTGCGGCACGGAATTGGCGTCGCGCGCGGGCGGCCCGGACCGGGACACTCGTCGATCATGGACGTGACGGCGGCCCTCGGGCTCGGGGCACTGGTCGGGCTCGGGGTGGCGATGCCGCTCGGTGCGATCGGGGTACTGCTGCTCCAGACGGGCGTCCGGCGCGGCTTCCGGGTCGCGGCCGCGGGTGGGCTCGGCGTCGCGACGGTCGACCTGGTCTACGCCGTCGTCGCAGTGCTGGCGGGGACCGCCGTGGCCAGGGCACTGGAGGGCCATGAGCGCCCCGTGCGCGTGGTGAGCGCGCTCGTCCTCGGGGCGGTGGCGGCAGTGGGCGTCGCGGGCTGGTGGCGCGCCCGTCGGCGCAC
>JAEZBT010000077.1 GCA_023426865.1 Actinomycetes bacterium | reverse complement strand
GCGCGGCCTGCGCCTCGGCGAGGTGACCCTCGCCGCCCGCGAGCGCGGCGGCATCGGCCGCGTCCGCCTCGACGGGCAGGGCGGGCAGCTCGACCGAGCGTACGACGCCGTCCGCGCCGATGACCTCCCAGGTCAGGCGCACGTGGGTGGCGCCGTCGGCTTCGACGCCGAGGCGGATCGGCTCGCCGACGAGCGGCAGGACGGGCGTCCGCTGGTCGGCGGACGAGGCGTAGGGGTGCCCGATGCCGGCCGGGCGGTGGCGCAGACTCATCGTTCGTCCTTCGGGGGAAGCAGGCCGAGCTCGTCGGCGAGGATCAGGTACATGCCGTGCGACCACAGCAGCGGGGTCGCGACCGGTCCCCAGCGCTCGAGCCACTCGGCGCGCGCCTCGGGGTGCAGCAGGTGGTCGGCGACCTGCTCGGGGAGGTGGCCCTCGGGCGTGGCGTGCGCGGCGGCCCACTCGAGCCGCGCGCGGGCGGCGGCGAGGTCGCCGGTGGCCGCCTCGTTCCAGCCCAGCAGGCAGGTGAGCAGCAGCCACTGGCCGCCGCCGTAGAACACGTCCGCGGCGAACCGGTGCACGCCGGGGGTGGCGAGGCCGCGGCGGATCGCGTCGAGGGTCCCGACGGCCAGCGGCGACCCCGGGGCGACGAGCCCGTACGGGACGGCGCAGGCGGCGAGCGAGGCGTCGACGGCGGTCGAGCCGGCCCACTTCGCGAGGTGGCCGTCCGCGACGCACTCCGCGAGGACCGTCGCGCGGATGCGCTCGGCGGTGGCCGCCGCGGCGTCCGCGCGGGCGGCGTCCAGGGCACCGGAGCGGGCGACGGCCGACAGCCCGCCGAAGATGGCGCCGAACGTGGAGCCGTGGCGGTGACCGACGTGCTCCTCCCACCAGTCGTAGCAGGGGCGGTCCCAGAACGCGACGAGGTAGTCGGCGGCGACGGCGAGGCCGCCCGCCCAGCGCGCGAGGTCGCCCCCGTGCCGCTCGGCGTGCGTGACGACGGACCACAGCCAGGTCCCGTAGCCGTCCGTCTGGAAGTCCCACCAGGGGTCGTTGCCGTCGGCGCCGTCGAGCGTGAAGCGCGTCGGGAGCATCTCCTCGTTGCCGGGCTCGTCCCCCGCCGCGCGGCGCGCGACGAGCGAGCGCACGACGTCGGCCCTGGCCACGAGCACGCGGGCGGCCCAGTCGTGGAACGCGTCGGCCGACGCGACCGCGCCGTAGCGGGACATCCCCTCGGCCGTGAACGCGCCGTCCCGGTACCAGGCGTAGCCGCGGTAGGCGGAGAACGTCGGCGAGGCGGGGTAGGCGCCCGACGGCGCCTGGTGCTCGGCGATGACGTCGTGGCTCCGGCGCGCGAGCGCCTGCAACGCGTCGGTGCCGATGGGCTCGGCCGTGGTGGGGTGCATGCGTGGAGCTCCTGGTGGTGCTGGTGCCGGTGGTGGCTCGTGCCGGGTGTAGGTGGGGCCCGCCCGGGGTTCAGGCGGGCGGGCCCCGGTCGTAGGCCTCTCGTGGGCGCGCTCGGGCAGGTCAGCCGAGGATCGCGTCCACCTGCTCGGCCATCTGCGCGGCGGCGTCCTCGGCGCTCAGGCGGCCGGCGGCCACCTCGGTGAGCATCGAGTTGACGACGTCCTGCACCTCGGCCGCGCGCTCGCCCAGGTCGGGCGTGAGGGCGACGTTCTCGAGCGAGTCGAAGACGGCCTGGCGGTTCGCCGGCTTGCCGAGCGTCAGGTACTGCTCGAGCACGGCCTCGTCAGACGTCGGCGGGAGCTCCCAGCCGGCGTCGAGCCGGATCTGCGCGGTGGTGTCGGACCCGGCGAGGAACTCGGCGAACTTCGTGGCCTCCGCGACGTGCTCGGAGGTCGCCGAGACCGCGACGGCGTTGGAGAACATGGCCGACGCCTGCTGGGTGTTGCCCGGCTCGACGGCGATGTCCCAGCCGTCGGCCATGTCGGCGAAGGTGCCGAACATCCAGATGCCGCTGTGGAACATGGCGAGCTTGCCGTCCTTGAACAGACCGGAGTCGAAGTCCGGGGTACCCGCACCCTGCTCGGGGGTCGGCATGACGGTGCCGGACTTGCCGGCCAGCCACTCGATGGCCTCGATGCCGCCCGGGGTGTTGAACGCGGCCTTGCCGTCCTCGCCCAGGAAGCTCTCACCGTTCTGCTCGAGCGCCTTGTAGAACTCGTGGTAGCTGATCGGCTGGTAGTCGCCGAAGACGCCGGCGGCCTGGTCGGTCAGCGCCTCGGCGGCAGCCCGCTCGTCCTCCCATGTCCAGTCGGCGGTCGGGTACTCCAGACCCGCGGCGTCGAACAGGGTGGTGTTGTAGAAGAGGACGACGTTGCTGAACGACGTCGGGATCGCGAACTGCGCGCCGTCGGTCTGGTAGGTCTCGAGCAGCGTCGGGTCGAACGCGGCCGGGTCGGCGACGGTCAGCTCGGCGAACACGCCATTGGCCTGGTACGCGTTGTACTGCCCGTACTCGATGTCGAAGACGTCGGCGACGGTGCCCGCGGCGAGGTCGGTCTGCAGCGCCGTGAAGTAGTCCGCGTAGGCCATCGTCGTCACGTCGACGGTGATGCCCGGGTTCTCCTCCTCGAAGGCCGCGACGATCGCGTCGAGATTCTCCTCGTTGCCGTTGTTCGAGATGAAGTTCGTGTACGTGATGGTGACGGCCTCCGGCTCCTCGGCCGGGGCGTCGTCGCCGCTGTCGGCGTCGGCGTCGCCGCCGGAGGAGCACGACGCGAGGGCGAGTGCTGCGGTGATCGCGGCGAGCGCCACGACGGGTGACCTGCGGTTCATTTCGGGATCTCCTTCGATCGGTGGTGCGGAGAGGGGGCTCGGGCGGCGTGGGGGCGCCGTCCGACGGGGCGGGGGCCTACTTCAGGCCCGAGGAGGCGACGCCCTGCACCACGTACTTCTGCGCGAAGACGTAGAGCGCGAGCATCGGCAGGATCGAGACGACCGAGCCGGCCATCACGACGTCCCACTGGGTCGTGTACTGGCCCTGGAGCGTCTGCAGGGCGACGGGGAGCGTCTGCAGCTCCGGGGAGCGCAGGATGATCAGCGGCCACAGGAACGCGTTCCAGCTCGACATGAAGCCGAACACGGTGAGTGTGGCGATGGCGGGCCTGATGTTCGGAAGCACCACCTGGGCGAAGATCCGCAGGTGCCCGGCGCCGTCGATGGTGGCGGCCTCGTCGAGCTCGCGCGGCACCTGGTTGACCGCCTGCCGCAGCAGGAAGACGCCGAACCCGGAGGCGATCGACGGCAGCAGCGCGCCGAGGTAGGTGTCGATGAGGCCGAGCCACTTCATCTCGACGAAGAGCGGCACGATCAGCACCTGGAACGGGATCATCATCGTCACCAGGTAGAGGGCGAAGACGACACCCGAGCCCCGGAACGGCAGCCGGCTGAAGCCGTACGCCGCCATCGCGCTCGTGACCACCTGGGCCGCCGTCGCCGCCGCGGCCAGCGCGAGGCTGTTGAGGACGACACGGCCGAACGGCAGGTCGGCGAAGAGCTGCGAGTAGGCCGCGAGCGACGGGTCCTCGGGGATGAGCTGCGGCGTCGCCGACAGGCCGCTGCCCGGGCTGATCGAGGTGACGACCGCCCAGACGAACGGGAAGAGCATCACCAGGGCGCCCAGCACGACGACGGCGTGCAGCGCGACCGAGCGCGGGGTCCACAGTCGCTCACGCATAGGTGACCCACCTCTTCTGGCCGCGCACCTGGATCACCGTGACCGCGAGGATCACCGCGAACAGGAGCCAGGACAGGGCCGCCGCGCCACCCGCCTCGCCGTAGCGGAAGGCGAGCGCGTGCACCCGCAGCACGACCGTCTCGGTCGACGCGGCCGGGCCGCCGCCCGTCATCGCGTAGACCTGGTCGAACACCTGGAAGCCGTTGATGAGCGAGATGACGACGACGAAGAACGTCGACGGCGACAGCAGCGGCAGCACGATCGACCGCAGCCGGCGCCACCAGCCGGCGCCGTCCACGCGGGCGGCCTCGATGACGTCCGTCGGGATCGCCTGCAGGCCCGCGAGCAGGATGACCATGACGAACCCGAGGTCCTTCCACGCCGACGCGAGCACGATCGACGGCATCGCCCACGCGGGGTCGGTCCACCAGCCGGGGCCGTCGATGCCGACCAGCCCGAGCGCCCAGTTCACGACGCCGACGCTCGGGTTGAGCAGCCAGCGCCACACGAGCGCGACGACGATCCACGACGACACGACGGGCAGGAAGTAGACGCCCCGGAGCAGCGACCGTCCCTTGAGCCGGGCGTTGAGGGCCAGCGCGAGCCCGAGGCCTCCGACGTAGACCAGCGGCAGGTAGCCGAGGATGTACGCGAGCGTGTTGCCGAACGCGTTGCGCGTCGCCGGGTCGCTCAGCTGATCCGCGAAGTTGTCCAGGCCCACCCACTCCATGCGCGACAGCAGGTTCCACTCGTGGAGGCTGATCCACGCGGCGCCGAGCATCGGGCCGATCGTGAAGGCCAGCAGCGGGATCGCGCTGGGCAGCAGGAACAGGCAGATCCAGCCGGCCCGCTTGGCGCGCGAGCCGCGGCGGCCGGCGCCGCGC
>JAEZBT010000033.1 GCA_023426865.1 Actinomycetes bacterium | reverse complement strand
CCAGGCACGAGGCCGACCTCCGCACCCCGCGGTGCCGCCCGGCCCAGGGCCGCTGCGGCGTCGCGCAGGGTCGCCTCGGTCTGCCCCGCCACCGGGCCTCCGCCGACGGCCACCAGGAGCGGGGGCTCCTCGCCCGCCAGCACCAGCGCGCTTCCGACCTTCGCGTCGAAGCCCGCGCGGCTCAGCGCCGCGCGCGAGAGTCCCAGCTCCCCGCGCACCGGCCCGTCCTCGTGCACGACGACGCCCAGCGCCTCCACGCCGCGCAGGTCGTTGCCCACGGTGCACTCCGGTCCGTCGCGTCCGGACGGCACTGCGGTGAAGGACTCCGGGATCAGCTTGCTCGGCCGACGTGGCATGGGCGGGGCCTCCTTCGCGCAGGCGCAGGGACGCGCGCTCCCGCCCAGCGTCGGGCGACGCGCCCGTCAGGGGATCGCCCGTTTCGGGTCACGTCGTGAGCGGCCACACGAGCGGCACGACGACGAGCGCGACCACGAACCAGGCCGCCAGGAGCACCCCGCCGAGGCGCCAGTAGTCGCCGAACCGGTAGCCGCCGGGGCCCATGATCATCATGTTGGCCGGCGTGGCGATCGGGGTGAGGAACGAGGCCGCCCCCGCCACCGCGACCGTCATGAGGACGGGTCGGGCGGAGATGCCCCCGTCGCTCGCGGCCGCCAACGCGATCGGCACGACGATGAGGACGGTCGCGGTGTTGCTGACGACCTGCCCGAGCGTGGCAGTCACCACGAACAGGGCGAGCAGGAGCAGGTACGGCGAGGCGTCGGTCATGGCGCCGAGCAGGGTTCCCGCCATCAGTTCGGCCGCACCGGACCTGGAGATGGCGGTCGACAACGGGATGAGGCCGCCCAGCAGGACCACGGTCTGCCACGAGACGGCCCGGTACGCCTGCGCGGGCGTGACGACGCGGAGCAGCACCAGGAGGGCGGCCGCCCCGAGCGCCGCCACGGCGGGCGGGACCGCGCCGGTGGCGAGGAGCACGACCATCGCGACCAGCACCCCGAGCGCCTCCGCCGACCTGGCGCCGAGTGGCACCGTCTGCCGGCGCAGGGCCTCCGGGGAGTCCACGACGAGCACGTCGCGATCGTCCAGCAGGGTGTCGATGACGGCCCACGGACCGTGGAGCACCAGGCTGTCGCCCTCGCTGACGACGACCCCGGCCGGCCCTGCCTCCCGACCCCGGTGGCGGACCGCCAGGACGACGAGCGCCCCGAGTCGGACCATCCCGGGGAACACCTTCTGGCCGACCAGCGGCGACCGCGGGGCGACGACGACCTCGACGACCCCCGCCTCGCGGGTCACCAGCTGGTCCCCGCTGACCGGGCGCAGCCCGACGTCGAGCGCCTGCGCCTCGGCGAAGGCGACCACCTCGTCGACCGGGCCGCTCACGACGACGGCGTCGCTCACCGCGATCACGTGCCCGACCGGTGCGGCGGCGCCGTCGGAGGTCTGGACGCCGAGAACCCGGAGGGTCGGCGGGTGCGCGAGCGGGACGCGGGTGCCGACAAGCGGTGACCCGGCCCGCACCCCGAGCCGGTGGAACCCCTCCTGCAGGGCGTAGTGCCCGGCCAGGACGCGGGTGAGCCGCGTCAGGTCGGAGATGGGCGCCGCCCCGGTCACCTGCGGCAGGAGGCGTGGGCCGAGCGTCGTCGTGATGAGCACGGTGACCACCAGCAGCGGCACGCCGACCAGGGCGTACTCGAAGAAGCCGAACCTGCCCGCGCCGGCGTCCACCGCCGCGTCGCCGACGATCACGTTCACGGGCGTGCCGGTGAGGGCGAGCATCGACCCTGCGTGCGCGGCGAAGGCCAGTGGCATGAGGAGCTGTGCGGGCGGGTGCCCGTTGCGCACCGCCACGACGACCACCATGGGCAGCAGGGCGGCCACCGCTCCGTTCGGGCTGACGACGGCGGTGAGCACCGCGGCGAGCCCCATGATGGCCACGAGCAGTACCCGCCGCCCGCTCCCCGACCGCTCGGTCAGCGCCTGACCCACCCACGTCGTGACACCCGTCGCGTCGAGCGCCTCGCTCACCACGAACAACGACGCGACGAACACGACGACCGGGTCCCCGAAACCGCCGATCGCGGTGGTGGCGTCGAGCACGCCGGTGGCGTAGAGCGCGATGGCGACCAGGACCGCGACCACGCCGACGGGCAGCCGGTTCCACAGGAAGGCGGCCACCGCGCACCCGAGCACCACCAGGCTGGTGAGGGCGGGGTCCATGGGGCGTGCTCCCGGCGGACCGGCGCTACTGCTCGACGAGGGTCAGGCCCTCGTCGCCGTCGCCGAGCACGAGGACGTCGCCATCCAGCCGCAGCCCCGGCTCGGACAGCAGGAACGCCTCGAGCCAGGCGTCCTCGCGCTCGAGGTCGTCGGCGCAGGCCATCATCGTCCGCGCCATCGGCTGCTCGACGTGGAGGGCGCCGTCGTCCCAGGTCGCGGCCCCGGAAAGCGTGTTGCAGCCGGCGCGCACCGTGACGCGGTCGGCCTGGAAGATCATCCGGACCTCGCTGCCCGGCGCCAGCTCGCGCCCCGCGACGCCCGTCGAGACGAAGGTCTTCCCCTCGAGCCCGGTCCCGTCCCCGCCGACGCCGTCCCCGACGTGCGTCCCGCACCCGGCCAGGGACAGGATCAGCCCGAGCACGACGGCAGGCCGCGTCACCGCCCGCCACCTCGGCGGATGCGGGTGGGACACACGCATGGCGATCCCCCTTGCGGTAGACGGCCGCGGTCGAGGCCGTCAGGCCTGCGCGCCGGCCAGGTCCTCGGCCAGCTCCTTCTCGTCCGCCTCGGACAGCGAGGTCTGCAGCACCGTCCCGCCAAACTCGCTCATCGCCGCGGCGAACTTGTCCTCCGTGATCTTCCGGGCCATGAGGATGACCGCCGCCCGCCCAGGGGAGAGCATCGCCTCGACACGGTCCTGGAACGCCCGGCCGACGCCCGCCTGCGCGAGGCGTCCGTTGAGGGCGCCGAGGGCACCGCCGATGAGCAGCCCCAGACCGGGTGCCAGGAAGAGCAGGCCGAAGAGCCAGCCCCACAGCGCGCCCGAGGCGGCGGAGGCGCCGACGAGCCGCGCCGGGGTGTCGACGTGCCGCTTGCCGTCGGGGTCCACCCGGACGACGGCGAGCCCGCTGAGGTCCACGACGAAGTCGCGCTGGAGGCCCTGCACCCGCTCGTAGGCGCGCTGGGCCGTGGCGTGGTCGTCGTAGCCCAGGATGATCAGTTCGGACATCGCCTGCTCCCTCGTCGGTGATCGGTCACGGGTCGCTGCCCCACGGTCACCCCGGCCCGCGAGGACGTCCCCACCCGGAACGGGTGGTCCTTGCCCGCGGCCGCACCACGGCGCAGCGCCGCGCCTCACCCCGCGCAGGACGCCGTCGCGGGCTCGCCCCGGAACCGCGCCTGCGTCCAGGCGACCACGTCGGCCGTGAGGGGCGAGTCCGCGGCGACGAGCGACACGTGATCACGCCCGTCGTACACGTGGCTGGTCAGCACCACGCCCGCGGCACACTGCGCAGCGACGTACCGCGCCTGCTGCGCCGGCAGCACGAGCGGGTCGTCGCTGCCCTGCGCGAGCAGCACCGGGATCGGGATCGGCGCGTCGGGGCTGTTCTCGCGCAGCCGCTCCCCGATCGGCCCGTCGAGCGCGCCGGGCACGAAGACCTCCCGGGACAGCTGCGTGGCGGTGGCCAGCGCGGACAGCACGTCGCGGCCCGAGAAGCACAGGTCCGTGATCCGGTCCACGACCCGACGGTAGGTGGGCGTGAGCTGTGAGCCGACGGCCAGCTCCGGGAACGAGGCGTCCCACGAGCCCGCGATGTACGCGGCAACGAGCTTGCCGATCGCCGCGGTCCGCAGGTCGTCGGCGAGGGCGTGCAGGTCCGACGCCGGCGCGAAGGCCGCAACGCCGAGCAGGTCCAGGTCTGGCGCGTACCGGGCAGCGAGGACGCCCGTCCACAGCACGGCGTGGCCACCCTGGGAGTGCCCCCACGCCACGACCTGGTCGCCCACCGCGACGTCGGGGAGCTCCTGGGCCGCGCGCACGGAGTCGAGCACGGCGTGCGCGGCGTCCGGGCCGACGAGGTACGCGTGCGGCCCTGCGGTGCCCAGGCCCACGTAGTCCGTCATCACCGCCACGCGTCCCGAGCGGACCACCTCCTCGAGGGCGGCGGCGGCTCCGTCACCGAACGGCGCGGCCGAGAGCGACGGCGCACACCGCGGCACGACGCCGGTCGTCCCGTGCCCGACTGCGACCACCGGCAGCTCCCCCTGCGTTCCCCGGGGTGGGGCGAGCACGGTGCCGCTGGCTGCGGCGGGCGTGCCGGCGCCGTCGGTCGTCGTGTAGAGGATCAGCCACCCGCGCAGGCCGTCGGGGACGCCCGTCGTCAACGGTCGGGCCCGGATGAGCCGACCCGGCTCGTCGGGGACCGAGGCCGGCGGGGTGTAGAAGGCGTCCGGTACCACGCGGGGGCTACCGCGGTGCAGCCAGATCGTGCCCGTCAGCAGGAGTGCGGCCACCAGGACGGACGCCACGGCGGGGAGCAGGCGCCGCCGGCGTGCCCCCGGGCCGGCCCGTGTAGCACCGGTGAGCGCTGTCCCCAGCCCGACGAGCACCAGCCAGGCACCCACGAGGGCGGCGACGAGGTGCAGGGACAGGCGCGGCCACGCGAGCACCACGAGTCCGAGCGTCGCGGAGGCCGCGCCGAGCAGGACGCTGGCGAGGCGGTCCCCGGCGTCGCGTCCTCGGTCCCCCCAGGTCACCAGCCCGACGCCGTGGGCCACGAGTCCGACGCTCAGGACGCCCGCCAGCGCTCGCACCGAGGCCTCGCGCCAGGTGAGCGCGACGACGCCGACCGCGACGAGCACCACGCCGACGGCGGCGGCCGACAGCCGCAGGCCACGCCCGACCGGGGTGCCGGCGCCGGCTCCGACGGGACGGGAGAGGACGCGAACCAGCCAGAGCAGCCCGACGGCCGCGACACCGGCGCCGGTGAGGGCGCTGACCAGGCCGGTCGGTCCCGGCGCCACCGCGAGAAGCACCACGCCCGCGGCGGCCTGGGCGAGACCGACCAGGCGGACGCCGCCGTTGTGTGCACGACCGGCCACCCTCCGGGACCTGCCCCCATCGCTCGCGCCGCCATCAGCAGGCGGTTGCTCCACCGGTGGACGCCCCTGGTCAAAGGAGGTCGTGGGCGCGGGCGGTCGCCAGCGCGTCGCTGCGCCGGCCGGCACCGAGCTTGGCGTACAGGCTGGCCACGTGCGTCTTGACGGTGTTCGCACTCAGGACGAGGTCAGCCGCCATGTCGGCGTAGCTCGCCCCGCGCGCCAGTCGTTCGAGCACGTCACGCTCCCGCGGCGTGAGCGCCGGCGGGATCGACCGGGACGCCCGGCGTGCGTCGGCGGCAGTAGGTGTGGGCCGGGCCACCCGCGCGTGCAGGGAGCCCGCCGCGCGCGCCGACGCGAGCGCGTTCGCCATCCACGGC
>JAEZBT010000006.1 GCA_023426865.1 Actinomycetes bacterium | reverse complement strand
GGACACGACCGCGGACGCCGTCGAGGAGCCCGCCGCCGCGGCCACCGGCTTCGACCTGGATGCCGTCCTGGCCCGCCGCCGCGCCTCGGGGGAGTGAGCGCGACCACCGCCGCGCGGGTGCTAACCTTGTACCCGCTTCATGGGGCTGTGGCGCAGTTGGTAGCGCGTCTCGTTCGCAATGAGAAGGTCAGGGGTTCGAATCCCCTCAGCTCCACCACCAGGTCGAAGGCCCCTCCGGGGGCCTTTGTCATGTGCGGCCTGTCGATGCGCGCGGAATCGTCGATCTGCACCGAATAGTCCGACGGCGCCCCCACCGCGGATAACCTGGGCCTGTCGGCGGAAACCCCTCCTCCGCCGGCGCCGGAGGCCTCCCGTGGACCTGCCTGTCGTGCCCGTCCCTGTGCGCGGTGAGCGGCGCGGGGGCCGGCCCTTTCGCGTGACGACCGACACGCGCATCGTCGTCGGCGACGACCCGATGGCCGTGGCGACCGCGGTGCTCCTGGCCACCCGACTGGGGTACGAGCTCGGCGAGCCCGTCTCCGTCACGAACGAGGACGACGGGAGCGGCGTCGTCGAGCTGCGGATCGTCACGGAGCCCAGGCGCCTGCCGGTGCCGAGCACGCTCGCCCCCGAGCTCACCGTCGAGGCGTACCGGCTCGAGGTGGACGCCGACCGCGTCGTCGTGACGGCGCTCGATGCGCGCGGGCTGCTGCGGGGGCTCGCGACGGTCGAGCAGCTCGCCAGGCGGAGCAGCAGCGGCCTGACCGTCCCGCCCGTGCTGGTGGTGGACCACCCGCGCTTCGCGTGGCGCGGGCTGTGCGTGGACCTCGCGCGGCACTGGTTCGGGCCCGAGACCCTGCGGCTTCTCGTCGGCCTGCTCTACTCCATGAAGCTGAACACGCTGCACCTGCACCTCACGGACGACCAGGGCTGGCGGCTCGACTCCCCGTCCTACCCGGCGCTGACCGAGCTGTCGGGCCGGACAGCCGTCGGGGGCGACTCCGGCGGGTTCCTCTCGACGGGGCAGTACGGCGCGCTCGTCACGTTCGCGGCCGCCCGCGGCATCACCGTGGTGCCCGAGGTCGACCTGCCCGGCCACGTCAACGCGGCCCTGCACGCCTGCCCCGAGCTCACGCCCGGGGGCGAGGGCCGGCCGGCGTACACGGGGGTGGGCGTTGGCTTCTCCCGCCTGCACGTCGAGCTGCCCGCGACCCTGCCCTTCATCTCCGGCGTGCTCCGCGACGTCGCCGAGATCACTCCCGGGCCCTACGTGCACATCGGCGGGGACGAGGCGCTGACCATGCACGCCGCCGAGTACGACCACCTCGTGCGGCACGCGGCCGACGTCGTCACCGGGGCGGGCAAGACGCTCGTCGGCTGGCAGGAGGTCGTGCGCGCGCCCCTGCCCCCGGGCTCGCTGATCCAGTACTGGGACGAGCGCGACAGCGACGCCGCTGTGGCCGCGGCGGTCGAGGCCGGCGCGCGTGTGGTCCTCTCGCCCGCCTCCCGCATGTACCTCGACATGCGCTACGACCCGACGACGCCCATGGGCAGCGACTGGGCCGGCTACATCGACCTGCGGCGGGCGTACGAGTGGGAGCCCTCGGCCCTGCTGCCCGTGCCGGAGGAGGCGATCGCGGGCATCGAGGCCGCGATCTGGACGGAGAACGTCCGCACCCACCGCGACCTGTTCGGGCTGCTCCTGCCTCGGCTCGCGGCCGCCGCCGAGGTCGCGTGGTCCCCGCGCGGGCGGCTGGACTTCGACGGGTTCACGCAGCGGGTGCGGCGTCTCACGCCCCGCTGGGAGGCCCAGGGCCTGCCCTGGCACCGGCCGGCGCTGGCCTGAGCGAAGGGCCGGGTCAGACCCAGCTGTGCAGCCACTGGCGTAGCTGCCACTGCTCGAACGTGATCACCTGGCCCGTCCACACGGGGGAGAAGAACACCGCCGCGCCGACGACGAGCACCCCGCCCACGACCAGCCCCAGGACGACGAACCGGCGCAGGTAGTCGTCGTCGTGCGACCAGCGCCAGAGCCGGCCGACCGCCCAGGCCACCAGCAGGGCCAGGAACGGCAGCATCACGACGGCGTAGAACGCGAAGATCGGCCGGTCCGGGTAGGCGAACCACGGCAGCCAGCCGGCCGCGACCGCCACCAGCAGGCCCACCGGCACCCGGTCGCGCCGCCGGGCCACCAGGACGACGGCCGCAGCGAGCGCGAGCGTGGCGAACCACCAGACGAACGGGTTGCCCAGCGACGTCACGGCCTGCGAGCAGCGCTCGGCGTGGCAGAGCGTGCCCGCCGGCTCGGGCGCCTCGTAGTAGAACGACGTCGGCCGCCACTGCACGAGCCACCCCAGCGGCGAGGCCGTGTACGGGTGCTCCGCCTCGAGCGTGGTGTGGAAGTGCCAGATCTGCGCGTGGTAGTGCCACCAGGAGCCGATGGCGTCGGTCACCGCGTTCCCACCCGGCAGGCCTGCGGCCCACTGGCGCCCGTACGCCCCGGCATTGGCGAACCAGGACGCCCACGTCGCGGTGTAGACGGCCCCGGCGACCACGACGAGCGAGGCGAACGCGGGCGCGGCGTCCCGCAGCAGTGCGCCCTGCCACCACCGCGGCACCCCCGCGCGTCGGCGGGCCGCGGCGTCCCAGCCCACCGAGAGCAGCCCGAACGCGGCGACGAAGTACAGCGCCGACCACTTGGTGCCCAGTGCCAGGCCGAGCAGGACGCCGGCGGCGAGTCGCCACGGTCGGATGCCCAGCCGTGGCCCCAGGGTGCCACCGAGCGGTGGGCCGAGGGTGCCGTCGTCGGAGTCGGGCGAGAGGGCCCCGAGGTGCGCGGCCGTCCGGTCCCGGTCCA
>JAEZBT010000370.1 GCA_023426865.1 Actinomycetes bacterium | reverse complement strand
GGGTACCACCCGGAGGCCCGCATCGAGCTGGCTGCCATGGGCAACGACGCCGGCATCGTCGGCGCCGCGGACCTCGCGCGGCTCTGACCTCAGACGACGGCGCCGGGGCCGGCGTCGTCCTCCCGGTCGCGCGGCATGCGCCAGAGCAGGAGCCCGACGCCGGCCAGGAACGCCACGCCGGCGATCTGCAGCACGATCGTGGGGACGTCCCGCCAGGCGATGACGGCGACCATGAGCAGCAGCGGCACGCCGACGACGGCCACCCACGCCATGGTCAGCAGCGGGTCGCCGCCGAGCACGGGCCCGGGCTCGGGCGGGACGAAGTGGGTCTCCGCCTCCTCGACCGCGGGGTCGGGCGCCCAGGCGCGCGGGTCGGGCGGGGACGACAGCTGGCTCACGATCCCGGCCCAGCGGGCAGCGACGTCGGTGTCGTCCAGCTCGGGCGCCGCGGGCTCGTCGGCCCCGTCCGGACCGGCGTCGTCCGGACGGGCCTCGTCCGGCTCGTCGGCATCGTGCGGACGTGGCGGCATGCAGAGCACTCTAGAGTCGGCGGGGGCGTGGGCGCGCACGGCGTCGCACGACCAGGCGGAGGTGACCGGTTGTTCTACTGGGTGATGCGTGCGATCGCCGCACCGTTGGTGCGGGCCTTCTTCCGTCCGTGGATCCGGGGCGCGAAGCACGTGCCCGCCGACGGGCCGGTGATCCTCGCGAGCAACCACCTCGCCGTGATCGACTCCGTCGTCCTGCCGATCCTGCTCCAGCGCAAGGTGCGGTTCATCGGCAAGGCCGAGTACTTCAACGGACGAGGCCTCAAGGGACGGCTCCAGGCGGCCTTCGTCCGAGGTGTCGGCACCATCCCCGTGGACCGTGGCGGCGGCAAGGCATCCGAGGCGGCGCTGCGGACCGGGCTGTCGGTGCTCGAGGAGGGCGGGGTGTTCGGCATCTACCCCGAGGGCACCCGCAGCCCCGACGGCCGGCTCTACCGTGGCAAGACGGGCGTCGCCCGCCTCGCCATCGACTCCGGGGCCGTGGTGGTCCCGGTCGCGATGATCGGCACCGACAAGGCTCAGCCGATCGGCCGCGTGATCCCCAAGCCCGTGCGGGTCGGCATCGTCATCGGCGAGCCGATGGACTTCTCCCGGTACCAGGGGATGGGCCACGACCGGTTCATCCTGCGCTCGGTGACCGACGAGATCATGTACGCCCTCATGAGCCTGTCCGGCCAGGAGTACGTCGACATGTACGCGGCGACGGCGAAAGCACGCATCGCCGCAGGTCACAAGGCCAACGAGGTCCCCTCAGCGGAGCAGGGGCACGGCGCCCCGGGCGGCCGCACCGCGCCCGACGTCCAGGTTCCGGTACCGCCCGAGGTCCCGGAGCCGCCTCAGTAGGATGAGCGCGTCCGCGCCGGGTGCGCGGACCTGCCGGAGCGCCGTCGTCGCCGCCCCCGGGCGGGCCGCTCGGCCCGGACAAGAACTCAACGGAAGGTGTCGTGCCATGTCGGTTCGCCGTGTCGCCCTGCTGACCGCCGGCGGTTTCGCGCCGTGCCTGTCGTCCGCGATCGGTGGCCTGATCGAGCG
The DNA here is from genome assembly GCA_023426865.1 of Actinomycetes bacterium. Taxonomy (GTDB): domain Bacteria; phylum Actinomycetota; class Actinomycetes; order Actinomycetales; family Cellulomonadaceae; genus Actinotalea. The sequence goes on along the minus strand of JAEZBT010000370.1, from coordinate 2,535 downwards.
ATACACCGAGATCGCCCCCGAGATCGAGATCATCGCCTACACGCACGGCTACTACGGTCTGCTGCGCGGCGACAAGATCGTCATCGACGCCGAGACCCGGGCGAACGCCGGCCTGCTGCACCGGTTCGGCGGCAGCCCCATCGGCAACTCGCGCGTCAAGCTCACCAACGTCAAGGACTGCGTCAAGCGCGGCCTCGTGCAGGAGGGCCAGGACCCGCTGCAGGTCGCGGCCGAGCGGCTCAAGGCCGACGGCGTCGACGTCCTGCACACCATCGGTGGCGACGACACGAACACCACCGCCGCCGACCTGGCCGCCTACCTCGAGGAGAACGGCTACCACCTGACGGTCGTCGGCCTGCCGAAGACCATCGACAACGACGTGGTGCCGATCAAGCAGTCGCTGGGCGCCTGGACCGCGGCCGAGCAGGGCGCCGGCTACGCCCGCAACATCATCGGCGAGCACCGCTCCGGCCCGCGCATGCTCATCGTGCACGAGGTCATGGGCCGCCACTGCGGCTGGCTGACCGGCGCGACGGCGCTGAAGTACCGCGAGTGGCTCGACACCCAGCAGTGGGTGCCCGGCATCGGCCTGACCAAGGAGCGGTGGGACGTGCACGCCGTCTTCGTCCCCGAGCTCGCGCTCGACATCGACGCGGAGGCCGAGCGCCTGCGCGGCGTCATGGACGAGATCGGCAACGTGAACATCTTCCTGTCCGAGGGCGCGGGCATGCACGAGATCGTCGCCCAGCTCGAGGCGGCGGGGGAGACGGTGCAGCGCGACGCGTTCGGCCACGTCGCCCTCGACACGATCAACCCGGGCCAGTGGTTCGCGAAGCAGTTCGCGGCCAAGCTCGGCGCCGAGAAGGTCATGGTCCAGAAGTCGGGCTACTACTCGCGCGCCGCGGCGGCGAACGCCGAGGACCTGCGCCTCATCAAGTCGATGACCGACCTGGCGGTCGAGTGCGCGCTGCGCGGCGAGGCCGGTGTCATCGGCCACGACGAGGAGGACGGCGGCCGGCTCAAGGCCATCGCGTTCCCGCGCATCGCCGGCGGCAAGCCGTTCGACGTGCAGCAGGAGTGGTTCCGCGCGCTGCTCGCCGACATCGGGCAGCCGTTCGTCCCGGCGACCTCGTGAGCGTCGAGGCCGCGCCGGGCGTCGTCGAGGGGCTCGACGCCTGGCGCACCCTGCCGGTGCGCCAGCAGCCGGCCTGGCCCGACGCGGACGCGCTGGCTGCCGTACGGCGTGAGCTCGCGGCGCTGCCGCCGCTCGTGTTCGCGGGCGAGGCCGACGTTCTCACGGGCCGGCTCGCGGCCGCGGCGCGCGGCGAGGCGTTCGTGCTCCAGGGCGGCGACTGCGCCGAGACCTTCGCCGACGCGACGGCGGACACGATTCGCAACAAGATCAAGACGATCCTGCAGATGGCGGTCGTGCTCACGTACGGCGCCAGCCTGCCGGTGGTCAAGATGGGCCGGATGGCGGGCCAGTACGCGAAGCCGCGCAGCGCCGACACCGAGGAGCGCGACGGCGTCACGCTCCCGGCGTACCGCGGCGACGCGATCAACGGCCACGACTTCACGCCCGACGCGCGGGTCCCCGACCCGCGGCGGCTCGTGGAGGCGTACCACCGGTCGGCGGCGACGCTGAACCTCATCCGGGCGTTCACGACGGGTGGCTTCGCGGACCTGCGTCGCGTGCACGAGTGGAACCGGGGCTTCACTGCGAACCCCGCCTACTCTGCGTACGAGCAGGTCGCGGGCGAGATCGACCGGGCGATGCGCTTCATGGCGGCGTGCGGGGCGGACTTCGACTCGCTGCGCAGCGTGGAGTTCTTCGCGAGCCACGAGGCGCTGCTGCTCGACTACGAGCGGCCGCTCACGCGGATCGACTCGCGGACCGGGACGCCGTACGACTGCTCGGCGCACTTCCTGTGGATCGGTGAGCGCACGCGCCAGCTCGACGGGGCGCACGTGGACTTCCTGTCGCGTGTGCGCAACCCGATCGGTGTCAAGCTCGGCCCGACGACGACGGCCGACGATGCGTTCGCCCTGATGGACAAGCTCAACCCGAACGAGCAGCCGGGTCGTCTCACGTTCATCACCCGCATGGGGGCGGGCCGGATCCGCGAGGCCCTGCCGCCGCTGCTGGAGAAGGTGCACGCGTCGGGTCGCCCGGTGACCTGGGTGTGCGACCCGATGCACGGCAACACGATCTCGTCGGCATCGGGGTACAAGACCCGTCGCCTCACGGACGTGCTGGACGAGGTGCGGGGCTTCTTCGAGGCGCATCGGGCCGTCGGCTCGGTGCCCGGTGGCCTGCACGTCGAGCTCACCGGAGACGACGTGACCGAGGTGCTGGGCGGCTCGGAGGAGATCGACGAGGACGCGCTGTCGCGCCGCTACGAGACGCTCGTCGACCCGCGGCTGAACCACCAGCAGTCGCTGGAGATGGCGTTCCAGGTCGCGGAGATGATCCAGGGGATCTGAGCCCACGCGGGCAGACGACGGAGCGGGGGCGGCGGGGGGGGGGGGGGGCCC
>JAEZBT010000359.1 GCA_023426865.1 Actinomycetes bacterium | reverse complement strand
TCGCTGCCGCGCCCCTCAGCCCCGCGGCGACGCCGACCCCTCCGGGCGCTGGACCAGGTGCTGCGCGTACGCGGACAGGGTCAGGAAGCTCGGGTAGTCCTCGGCCAGGGCGACCTGCCGGAACAGGGCCTCGGCGTCGTCGAACCGGTCCCCGGCGGCCCGCGGCAGCGTCGCGACGACGTCGGCGAGCACCTCCGCGACCCACGCACGCGTGATCCGTCGGCCCTCGGCCGTCTCGGTGCCGTGGTGGATCCACTGCCAGATCTGCGAGCGCGAGATCTCCGCCGTCGCCGCGTCCTCCATGAGGTTGTCGAGGGCCGCCGCCCCGACCCCCCGGAGCCACGACTCGAGGTAGCGCAGGGCGACGCTCACGTTGCCCCGGACACCCGCCTCGGTGACCCGGCCGTTGGCGGAGCGGACGTCGAGGAGCTGGGCGGCGGTGACGCGGACGTCGTCGCGCAGGCGGTGCCGCTGGTCCGGCCGGTCGCCGAGGGCGGCGTCGAACACCTCCCGCGCGACCGGGACGAGGTCGGGGTGCGCGACCCAGGTCCCGTCGAAGCCCTGCCCCGCCTCACGCTCCTTGTCCGCGCGCACCTGGTCCAGCGCCCGCGCGGTGACCTCCGGGTCCTTGCGGTTCGGGATGAACGCCGACATGCCGCCGATGGCCTGCGCACCGCGACGGTGGCACGTCGCCACGAGCAGCTCGGTGTAGGCCCGCATGAAGGGCACGGTCATCGTGACCTGGGCCCGGTCCGGCAGGACGTACCGCGGCCCGCGCTCCCGGAAGGTCTTGATGACGCTGAAGATGTAGTCCCACCGGCCGGCGTTGAGGCCCGCGCAGTGGTCCCGGAGCTCGTAGAGGATCTCCTCCATCTCGAAGGCTGCGGTGATCGTCTCGATGAGCACCGTCGCCCGGATTGTCCCGTGCGGCAGCCCGAGCCGGACCTCCATGACCGTGAAGACCTCGTCCCACAGCCGCGCCTCGAGGTGGTTCTCGATCTTCGGCAGGTAGAAGTACGGGCCGCGCCCACCGGCCACGAGCGCCGCGGCGTTGTGGAACGCGTACAGGCCCGCGTCGACGAGGCTCGCCGATGCCGCCGTGGGCTGGCCGGACCGGTCGACGAACCGCAGGTGCCGCTCGGCGAGGTGCCAGCCGCGCGGCCGCATGACGATCGTCGGCGTCACCGCCCCGACCCGGTACTCCTTGCCCTCGGGCGAGACGAAGTCGACCTGCCCCCGGATCGCGTCGTACAGCGAGTGCTGTCCGCCGACGACGTTCTCCCAGGTCGGCGAGGTGGCGTCCTCCTGGTCCGCGAGCCAGACCCTCGCACCGGAGTTGAGAGCGTTGACCGTCATCTTGCGGTCGGTCGGGCCGGTGATCTCCACCCGCCGGTCCTCCAGCCCCGGCCCGGGACCGGCGACCCGCCAGGTCGGGTCCTTGCGGATCGCGGCGGTCGCGGGCAGGAAGTCGGGGTCGACGCCGTTGCTGTAGCGCTCCTGCCGCCGCTGCCGCTCGAGGAGCAGGTCGTGACGCCGGCCCGCGAAGCGCACGTGCAGGTCGGCGAGGAACGCGAGCGCCTCCGGCGTGAGCACCGTGGCGGCCCCCGGGACGGGCGGGCCGACCACCTCGATCCGCGCGTCGCCGCGGGCGAAGGGACGACGCGGCGCGTGGTTCGGCTCGGCAGGGTGGTTCGCCGGACCGGTGCGGGCGGTCGCCGGGCGGGCGGGCTGGGCGGTCTGCGTGTGCGCGTTCATCGGTATCCTCCGAACTGTGCGGTCTCGGTCGAGCCGGCCATCGCCGTCGTCGCGCTGTCCGGGTTGAGCACCGTCGCCACGCGGTCGAAGTACCCCGTGCCGACCTCGCGCTGGTGCCGGGTGGCGGTGTAGCCGTCCGCCTCGGCGGCGAACTCCGCCTCCTGCAGCGCGACGTACGCGGTCATCCCGTGCTCGGCGTAGCCCCGCGCGAGGGAGAACATCGCGTGGTTGAGGGCGTGGAAGCCGGCGAGGGTGATGAACTGGAACGCGTACCCGTACGAGCCGAGCTCGCGCTGGAAGCGCGCGATCGTCGCGTCGTCCAGGTGTGCCTTCCAGTTGAACGACGGCGAGCAGTTGTACGCCAGCAGCTTGCCGGGGAACCGCTCGTGGATCCGCTCGGCGAACTCGCGCGCCAGGGCGAGGTCCGGCTCGCCGGTCTCGACCCACAGCAGGTCCGCGTACTCGGCGTACGCGAGCGACCGGGCGACGACGGCGTCGAGCCCGGGACGCACCCGGAAGTAGCCTTCGGCGGTCCGCTCCCCCGTGAGGAACTCGGCGTCGCGCGGGTCGACGTCGGACGTGAGCAGGTCCGCCGCGAGCGCGTCGGTGCGCGCGACGACGATCGTCGGGACGCCCGCGACGTCGGCCGCGAGGCGTGCCGCGCTCAGCGTGCGCACGTGCTGGGACGTCGGCACGAGGACCTTGCCGCCCAGGTGACCGCACTTCTTCTCCGCGGCGAGCTGGTCCTCCCAGTGCACGCCCGCGGCGCCGGCGGCGATCATCGCCCGCATGAGCTCGTAGGCGTTCAGGGGGCCGCCGAACCCGGCCTCGGCGTCGGCGACGATCGGCGCGAGCCACTCCCCGAGGCGCCGGCGCTGCCCGACGCCCGAGCCTGCGAGGGCCACCTCGACCGCGTCGACCTGGTCGGCGCGCAGCAGCGCGTTGTTGATCCGGCGCACGACGGCCGGCACCGAGTTCGCCGGGTAGAGGCTCTGGTCGGGGTAGGTCTGACCGGACAGGTTCGCGTCGGCCGCGACCTGCCACCCGGACAGGTAGATCGCCTTCAGCCCGGCCCGGACCTGCTGGACGGCCTGATTGCCCGTCAGCGCGCCCAGGGCCGGCACGAAGTCCTCGGTGTGCAGCAGCTCCCAGAGGCGCTCCGCGCCGCGGCGGGCGAGGGTGTGCTCCTCGGTGACGGTGCCGCGCAGCGCGATGACGTCCTGCGCGGTGTAGTCGCGCCGGATGCCGGCCCACCGGGGGTCGGTCGCCCAGGCGTGCTCCAGGTCGGCGGCCGTCTGCACCTGGTCGCCGGGCCGGCGACCGTGCACGGCGCCGTTGCCCGCAAGGGCGGGCCGGCGCGGTCCGGGCAGCGGGCGGGCGTCGGGCGCAGCCGCCGTGACCTCGTCACGGCCGAGCTGGGTGGCGGTGTTCGCGTCCATGGGTCCTCTCCCTCCGTCGGGCCTGTGCCTCCACCCTGCGGCGAGGTCAGGCGGCGTTGCCCGCCGGGCGGCGCAGAAGAATCGGGATTCTTCTGCCGTCGGCAAGGTGGTGCGGCGGCCGCCCGCCGGGTGACCGTGGAACATGACCACGACGACCCGACGCACGCCGCTCCCCGACCGCGCCGCAGCGCCCACGACCCGCCGCCCCGCCGACGGGGACGGCCTCGTGGACCCGATCGTCGTCGGGCGTCGGATCCGTCACCTGCGCACGATGCGCGGCATGACGCTCGAGGACCTTGGCGCCGCCGTCGGCCGGGCCCCCTCCCAGGTGTCCCTGCTGGAGAACGGGCGCCGCGAGGCGAAGGTGTCGTTCCTGCAGGACGTCGCCGCAGCCCTGGGTGTGGGGCTGCCGGACCTGCTGTCCGCGCAGCCGCCGACCCGCCGCGCGGCCCTGGAGGTCGAGCTCGAGCGGGCGCAGCGCGGCCCGCTGTTCGCCTCGCTCGGCGTGCCACAGGTCAAGGTCGGCCGGTCGCTGCCGACTGACGCGTTGGATGCGCTGGTGCGGCTCCAGGCCGAGGTGCGGCGGCTGCTCACGGAGCGTGCCGCCACGCCCGAGGAGGCGCGCCGCGCCAACGCCGAGCTGCGGGCCGAGATGCGGGCGCGGGACAACTACTTCCCGGACCTGGAGGAGCGTGCGCGCGAGCTCCTGGCCGCGATCGGGCACCCGGGTGGGCCGCTCTCCCAGCGGGCGACCGCCGAGATCGCCGACCACCTCGGCTTCACGCTGCACCACGCCGGCGACCTGCCGCACTCGACCCGGTCGGTGACCGACCTGCGCCATCGGCGCATCTACCTGCCGCACGGCGTCGCGTCGCAGCCGGACCCGCGCTCGGCGGTGCTGCAGGCGCTCGGCTCGCACGTCCTCGGCCACACCGAGCCCCGCGACTACGGCGACTTCCTGCGCCAGCGCGTGGAGACGAACTACCTCGCGGCGGCGCTGCTCATGCCCGAGGACGGCGCGGTGGGCCTGCTGCGCGAGGCGAAGGCGGCCCGCCGACTGTCCCTGGAGGACCTCCGCGACGCGTTCGCGGTCACCTACGAGACCGCGGCGCACCGGTTCACGAACCTGGCCACCCGGCACCTGGACGTGCCGGTGCACTTCATGAAGGTCCACGAAAGCGGGGTGCTGCACAAGGCCTACGAGAACGACGGCGTGGCCTTCCCCTCCGACCCGCTCGGCGCGATCGAGGGCCAGCCGGTGTGCCGCCGCTGGACCGCGTGGACCGTGTTCGGCGTGGACGACCGGTTCAGCCCCTACTACCAGTACACGGACACGTCGGCGGGCACGTTCTGGTGCACGTCGCGCGTGCAGGGCTCGGCCGACGGCGAGTTCTCGCTCAGCGTGGGCGTCCCGTTCGCGCACGTGCGCTGGTTCCAGGGCCGCGAGACGACGCAGCGCGGGGTCTCCCGCTGCCCGGACCCGGCCTGCTGCCGCCAGCCGCCGACGGACCTCGCGGAGCGCTGGACGGGTCAGGCCTGGCCGGCCGCGCGGCCGCACGCGTCGATGCTGGCGACCCTGCCCGTCGGCGCGTTCCCCGGCGTGGACCAGACGGAGGTGTACGCGTTCCTCGACCGGCACGCGCCGCGCGAGGTGTGACGGGCGGTGACGCGGCCCCGGGCGGTGGAGCAGTGCCGGGGGCGGCGGGGCGCTCAGGCGTCGGAGCCGGCGAGCCTCTCGGCGTCGGCCGCCGTCTCACGGCGCAGCCGCAGCGCGATGCCGACCGTCGTGAGCGTGACGAGCAGGGCGACACTGTTGGGGACCACCAGCGCGAGGTCGCCGCGGGCCGTGCCGTAGGCGATCCAGAGCGCGAAGCCCGGCAGCAGGATGCCGAAGTACCCGAGCGACACGTCCTCGGCCGAGCGGGTCTGGAGCATGCGTCGGATCTGCAGCACCGGGGAGACGGCCATCGCCACACCCCAGCTCGCGGCGACGACGGCGAGCACGTCGGTGACGTCCACCTGGTTCCTCCTCCGGGAGGCGCCCTGGTGCTGGTGTCGCGTCACTCTCGTGGGGGCGCTCACGCGACCCCAGCAGGCTACCGCCCCCCGCCCATTGACCCGCCGGCCCCCCTCACGACTTCGGCGAGATGGCCCGAGCGGCAATTCCTGCGTGGGACGATGGCGACGGGCTACGACCTGGTCGCCGGCGACGTCGAGGCGAACCTCGCAGCTGCCGCGACGCGAGGCGCTACCGACTGACCAGCGTGCCGGCGCCCGTCAAGGCGGCCTTCGACGGTCTGCCCGTGGCCTTGCGCGTCCGGCTGCGAAGCCACCGCGACAGCCACCTCCCACTGCTCAACCACGTTCAACTCCCTCATGAGCGAGCGTCAAGCATCAGCCGACACAGGTGTCAACCATCAGCCGAAACCCCGTCAACCATCAACCGAAGGCCAAACGTCCAGAATCGGCCGAACCACGACGCGAGCGCCGGTGGGCCAGGCGGGGCTCGAACCCGCGACCGACGGATTATGAGTCCGCTGCTCTGACCGGCTGAGCTACTGGCCCGGCGGGGACCGCCGGCGGTGCCGACCGCGCTGACGGCGCCGACCTGTCCCCTGCGGGCGCCAGGCTACCGGCACTACGGTCGGGCCATGCCGCACGTGGTGGTCGCCGGTCCGGCGTCGTGGAACACGCTCGTCGACGTCGACGTCCTGCCGCCCGGTGTACCGGGCACGGTGTTCGCCCGTGGGCACCGCACGGGCCTCGGCGGCACGTCCGCCGGCAAGGCGCTGTCGCTCGCCCGGCTGGGCGTGGACGTCACCTTGCGCACCGCGCTCGGCGACGACGACGCCGCGGCCGCCATCGCCGCGGCGCTCGCCCACCCGCGCCTGGACCTCGCGGCCGCGCGCGGGCACGGGTCGAGCGAGCAGCACCTCAACCTCATGGCCGCCGACGGTGGACGGCTCTCGATCTACCTGCACCTCCCGCCCGAGCCCGGCCCCGTGCCCGAACCTGTCCGTGCGGCGGTGACGGGCGCCGACGTCGTCGTGGCGGACCTGGCCGACCCCGCGCACGCGCAGTCCGACCCGGACGGCGTCATCG
>JAEZBT010000353.1 GCA_023426865.1 Actinomycetes bacterium | reverse complement strand
CGACTGCTCGGCTACGACCACCACGCCGCGTACGTGGCGGAGGACGGGACCGCCCGGACGACCGAGGCCGTGAACGCGATGCTCGGCCGCCTCGCGCCCGCCGCGGTCGCGAACGCCCGCAAGGAGGCCGCGGCCCTGGAGGCCGCCCTGCGGGCCGACGAGCCCGGCGCCACGCTCGAGGCCTGGGACTGGTCGCTGTACGCGGAGCGCGTGCGCCAGGAGCGGTACGCGCTCGACGACGCCGTGCTCCGCCCCTACCTCGAGCTCGAGCGCGTGCTGCGCGACGGCGTCTTCCTCGCGGCCGAGCGCCTGTACGGACTGACCTTCGTCCGCCGCGCGGACCTGCAGGGGTACCACCCGGACGTGCGCGTCTACGAGGTCGCGGACGCCGACGGCTCGGCGATGGGCCTGTTCCTCGTCGACTTCTACCAGCGCGAGTCGAAGCACCGAGGCGCCTGGATGAACGAGATCGTCGCCCAGAACGCGCTGCTCGGCGAGCGTCCGGTGATCATGAACAACCACAACATCCCGCGTCCCCCGGACGGCGAGCCGACGCTGCTGACGTGGGACGAGGTCGAGACGCTCTTCCACGAGTTCGGGCACGCGCTGCACGGGCTGCTGTCCGACGTGCGGTTCCCGTCGCAGTCCGGCACGGAGGTGCCGCGGGACTTCGTCGAGTACCCGTCGCAGGTCAACGAGAGCTGGGCGCTGGACCCCGAGGTACTCGGGCGGTACGCGGTGCACCACGAGACCGGCGAGCCGATGCCGGCCGAGTGGGTGGACACGCTCATCGCGTCGCAGCTGTGGGGCGAGGGCTTCAAGACGACCGAGTACCTGGCCGCCGCGATCCTCGACCAGGCGTGGCACCAGCGGACCGAGGACGACCTCCCGACCGACGTGGCCGAGATCGAGGCGTTCGAGCAGCGCGCCCTGGAGGAGGCGGGCATCGCGTTCGGGCCGGTCCCGCCGCGGTACCGCAGCACGTACTTCCAGCACATCTTCGCGGGCGGCTACTCGGCCGGGTACTACGGCTACATCTGGTCGGAGGTGCTCGACGCCGACACGGTCGAGTGGTTCCGCGAGAACGGTGGGCTGCGGCGTGAGAACGGCGACGCCTTCCGACGCCTGCTCCTGTCCCGCGGCGGCTCGCTGGACGCCATGGACGCGTTCCGCGACCTGCGCGGGCGCGACCCGGAGATCGGTCCGCTGCTCGCCCGGCGGGGGCTCGACGCCGTCGCCGACTGACCCGCACCGCTGTCACCTACCGGGCGGTACGGTGCAGGTCATGACCGCCTCCGCACCGCACCCCACCGCCGAGGAGGAGGTCGTCGGCCTCGCCGTCAACCTCCTCCGCATCGACAGCTCCAACTTCGGCGACGGGTCGGGACCGTGCGAGCGGGAAGCCGCGGAGTACGTGGCGGCGTCGCTGGCGGACGTCGGCCTGGAGCCGGAGGTGTTCGAGTCCGCTCCGCGGCGGACGAACGTCGTCGTCCGGATCCCGGGCACGGACCCGTCGCTGCCCGCGCTCGTGGTGCACGGCCACACGGACGTCGTCCCCGCGGACGCGAGCGAGTGGAGCGTGCACCCGTTCTCGGGCGAGGAGCGCGACGGCCTGCTCTGGGGGCGTGGCGCCGTGGACATGAAGAACATGGACGCGATGATCCTGTCCGTCGTCCGCCGGATGCTCCGCGAGGGTGCCCGGCCCCGTCGTGACCTCGTCGTGGCGTTCTTCGCCGACGAGGAGGCCGGGGGCGTGTACGGCGCGCGGTACGCCGTCGACACCCGTCCGGAGCTCTTCGAGGGCGCGACCGAGGCGATCAGCGAGGTGGGCGGCTACTCCGTGGAGGTCGCCGGGCGCCGCGCCTACCTGGTGCAGACGGCCGAGAAGGGCATCGGGTGGCTCCGCCTGGTCGCCGAGGGGCGCGCGGGCCACGGTTCGGCCGTGAACACCGAGAACGCGGTCACCGAGCTCGCCGCGGCCGTCGCGCGGATCGGCGCGCACCCGTGGCCGATGCACCTCACCCCGACGGTCCAGCAGCTCCTGCGGGGGGTTGCGGACCTCACGGGGCTCCCGTACGACCCGGAGGACGAGGCGGCCGTGCAGCGGCTCGTCGACGCGCTCGGCACGGCGCAGCGGTTCGTCGCGGCGACGCTGCGCAACACCGCCAACCCGAGCCGCCTCGAGGCGGGCTACAAGACGAACGTCGTCCCCGGCCGGGCGACCGCCGAGCTGGACACGCGGTTCCTGCCCGGCCAGGAGGACGAGGTGCGGGCCACGATCGCCCGGCTCGCCGGTCCTCGCGTCCGGGTGGAGACGATCCATGCCGACGTGGCCCTGGAGGTGCCGTTCGACGGCGCCCTGGTCGACGCGATGTCCGCCGCGCTCGTGGCCGAGGACCCCGGTGCGCTCGTCCTGCCGTACGCGCTGTCCGCGGGCACGGACAACAAGTCGCTCTCGCGCCTCGGCATCACCGGCTACGGGTTCGCGCCGTTGCGGCTACCCGCGGAGCTCGACTTCCCGGCGCTGTTCCACGGCGTCGACGAGCGGGTCCCCGTGGACGCACTGCGCTTCGGCGCCCGCGTGCTCGACACGCTGCTGCGGACGTATTGAGCCGACGCGGCAGGCCGCCGGTGGGCCGCCGGCTCACAGGGTGCTGGTGACGTGGATGATCTTGCGGCGGAGCCACACCTTGCGGCGTCCGCCGGGGTACAGCAGCGCCCGGGCGAGCTCCCAGCGCCCGTACTCGGCCTCGTCGGTGAGGAGCCGGCGCGCGTCCCCGGCGCCCAGCGGCGGGTGAAGGGTCAGCACGCGGTACTCGTAGTGGCCGCCCTGCGCCTCCCAGCCGTCGCGTTGCGGACGCCACGTCGCGTTCTGCTCCACAGCCCTCCTCCCGTGCCCCGGCCGGACGATCGAGTGCCATTGTGCACGTCGCGGCGCTACCTTCGACCCATGACCGTGGACCCCCGCGCCGCCCTGGACCGATTCGTCGCCGCCCTGGAGGCCCATTTCCACGCGGTCAGCACCCGGCGCACGGACGACGACCCGGCCGTCGACGACGCCTACGACGTCCTCGCGGACGCCTTCGAGGTCTACGAGGACGCGCTCGCGCGCGTCTACTCCGAGACGATGCCCGTCGGGCTGCTCGACGACGACGAGGGCGACGACGAGGGTGACGACGAGGACGACGACGACGAGGACGACGACGACCTCGACGAGGACGACCTGGACGAGGACGACCTCGACGACGACCTCCTCGACGACGCCGACGAGGCCTGAGGCACCGACCCGGGGCCGGTGCGGCGACCTCAGCGGCGCTCGGGGTAGCCGATCGCCGGAGCGGTGACCTCGTCGAGCGCGGAGACGATCGCCTCGGGCAGCTGGGTGGCCGCCGCCAGCGCGGTCGCCAGCTGCGCCGGGGTCCGCGGTCCGACGACGGCGGCCGCGACCTGCGGACGGCTGAGCACCCAGCCGAGGGCCACCTCGAGCGGGGAGCGTTCCAGGCCCTCGGCGGCCGTCACCAGCGCCTCCACGACCGCGGCGGACCCGGCGTCCAGGTAGGGGGCCACGAAGCCCGCCAGGTGCGCCGACGCCGCCCGCGAGTCGGCCGGGACCGTCCGCCGGTACTTGCCCGTCAGGACGCCGCGACCCAGCGGGGACCAGGCGAGCACGCCCACCCCGAGCGCGGCCGCGGCGGGCAGGACCTCCCGCTCGACACCCCGTTCGAGCAGCGAGTACTCGACCTCGACGGCGGCCAGCGCGTGCGCCGGCTCGAGCAGGGACGCGGCCCGTGCCGTCTGCCACCCGGGGTGGTTGGACAGGCCGACGTACCGCGCCCGGCCCGAGTCGAGCGCGTACCGCAGGGCGCCGACCGTCTCCTCCAGGGGGGTGCCGGGATCCGGCGACTGGACCAGCCAGAGGTCGACGTGGTCGGTGCCGAGCCTGCGCAGGGAGCTGTCCAGGCCCGAGAGCAGCGTGCCCCGCGACGCGTCCACGGTCCCGCCGTCCGCGGTGCGTCGGATGCCCGCCTTCGTGCAGACCAGGACCTCCTCGCGCGCCACGACCGGGCCGATGAGCTCGCCCAGCAGCTCCTCGGCCGCGCCCTGGCCGTAGGACGCCGCGGTGTCGACCAGGGTCCCGCCGGCGTCGACGAAGTCCCGCAGAAGGGTGGCGGCGTCGTCCCCGTCGGTGTCCCGGCCCCAGGTGAGGGTGCCGAGGCCGAGCGTCGAGGTGCGCAGACCGGTCGAACCGAGGGGACGCTCCAGCATGCTGGCAGGTTACCGGCCGGACCCGCCCGACCGGCCGGACGGCGTCGGCGGGGCGCGATGGGTAGGGTGTCCGATCGTGACGTGGTGGGAAGCGGTCGTCCTCGGCCTGGTCCAGGGCCTGACGGAGTTCCTGCCCATCTCCTCGAGCGCGCACCTGCGGGTCGTCGGCGAGCTGCTCCCGTACGGCCAGGACGCCGGCGCCGCGTTCACCGCGATCACGCAGATCGGCACCGAGAGCGCGGTCGTCCTGTACTTCCGCCGCGACATCGCGCGCATCCTGTCCGGGTGGTGGCGCGCCCTGACGGGAGCCAACGGGACCACCTGGCGGGCGCGCTTCGGCGAGGGCGACCCCGACGCGCGGATGGCCTGGTGGATCGCGCTCGGCACGGTCCCGATCGTCGTGCTCGGCCTCGCGTTCGAGGACGCCATCAAGGGCCCGTTCCGCGAACTGCGCCTGGTCGCGCTGACGCTCGCGCTGTTCGCGATCGTGCTGGGCGTCGCGGACCGGGTCGGCCAGAAGCGGCGGACGCTCGACGAGCTCGGCCCGGGCCACGCGATCGCGTTCGGCCTCGCGCAGGCGATGGCCCTCGTCCCCGGCGTGTCGCGCTCGGGCGGCACGATCAGCATGGGCCTGCTGCTCGGCTACACGCGCGAGGCGGCCGCCCGGTACTCGTTCCTGCTCGCCATGCCGGCGGTCTTCGGCTCCGGGTTCCAGCAGCTCTTCACGAGCCTCGACGACTTCGGTGCGCCAGGCACGCCGTCGCTCGCCCTCACGCTGATCGCCACGGCCGTGGCGTTCGTCGTCGGGTACGTCGTCATCATCGGGTTCCTGCGGCTCGTGTCGACCCGCACGTTCCTGCCGTTCGTGGTCTACCGGATCGTCTTCGCGGCGGTCATCGTGGCGCTCGTGCTCGCCGGCACGCTCGAGGCCGTCGGCGCGTCGGCCTGATCCGGCCGGGCGTCGGAGCCGGCCGGACCGCCGGACGAGCAGGTCGAGCACCGGACAGGTGTGGCCCGCGTCGCCCGCGTCGGGAGGGCGCCGTGCCGCGACTAGGCTTCGCTCGTGCGAACCTGGCCCGGCCCCTCCGTCCCTCGTGTGCCCGGCCGGGGTGGTGAGGTTCGTCTGACCGACTCGTCGACGGGGCGGCTCGCGCCCGCGGCGCAGGGGCCGCGCGCGACGATGTACGTGTGCGGGATCACCCCGTACGACGCCACCCACCTCGGGCACGCGGCCACCTACATCGCCTTCGACCTGCTCCACCGGGCGTGGCTCGACGCCGGCCTCGAGGTCCACTACGCGTCCAACGTCACCGACGTCGACGACCCGTTGCTCGACCGGGCGCGCGCCACGGGCGTGGACTGGGAGGCGCTCGCCGTCGAGCAGACGGCCCTGTTCGCCGAGGACATGACGGCCCTCGGGGTCCTCCCGCCACACACGTACCTCGGTGCGGTCGAGACGATCCCGATGGTCGCGGACGCCGTCGCGCGCCTGCTCGACCTCGCCCTGGCGTACCGCGTCCCCCTCGAGGACGGCGCCGGTGGCGACCGGCCGGACCTGGGCGACGTCTACGCCGACATCTCCGCGGACCGGCACCTCGGCGCCGTGGCGGGCCTCACGCACGACGAGACGGTGGCGCTGTTCGCCGAACGGGGGGGCGACCCCGACCGCCCCGGCAAGCGCGATGCGCTCGACCCCGCGCTGTGGCGCCGCGAGCGGCCGGGCGAGCCCGCCTGGGACGGTGGCGTCCTCGGCCGCGGGCGGCCCGGCTGGCACATCGAGTGCACGGTGATCGCCGGTCACGCCCTGGGCCCGGCGTTCGACGTCCAGGGCGGCGGCCGTGACCTGTGCTTCCCGCACCACGAGATGTCGACGGCGCACGCCCGCGCCCTCGGTGACGACGGTGGCCGCCTCCAGGTGCACACCGGCATGGTGGCCTACCAGGGCGAGAAGATGAGCAAGTCGCTGGGCAACCTCGTGCTCGTCTCCGCCCTGCGGGCCGCGGGCGTCGACCCCATGGCCGTGCGGCTCGCGGTGCTGGCCCACCACTACCGCTCCGACTGGGAGTGGACCGACGAGGGCCTGGCCGCCGCGCAGGACCGGCTCGCCCGGTGGCGCGTCGCGCTGTCGGGCGTCGGCGGGCCGGCGGCGGGCAGCACGCTCGAAGAGCTCCGGACGGCTCTCGCCGACGACCTCGACGCCCCGCGCGCGCTGGCGGCCGTGGACGCCTGGGCCGACGCGGCCCTCACCCTCGGCGGCGACGTCGAGGGCGCCCCCGGGCTCGTGGCGCGCGCGGTCGATGCGCTGCTGGGGGTGCGGCTCTAGCTCGAGCCGCCGGGACCGCCCGCCCCGCCGGACCCGCGTTCGCGACGGCGCAGGTAGCGCTCGAACTCGCGCGCGATCGCCTCGCCGGACGCCTCCGGGAGCTCCGCCGTGTCCTTCGCCTGCTCGAGCTGCGCGACGTACTCCGCGATCTCCGAGTCCTCCGCGGCGAGCTCGTCCACGCCGGTCTGCCACGCCTGCGCGTCCTCAGGCAGGTCCCCGAGCGGGATCGCGACGCCCAACAGCTCTTCGATCCGCAGGAGGAGCGCGACGGTCGCCTTGGGCGACGGCGGGTGCGCCACGTAGTGCGGCACGGCGGCCCAGATCGACAACCCGTGCAGGCCCCGCCGAGTGGCCTCCGCCTGGAGCACGCCCGCGATGCCGGTGGGACCCTCGTAGGTGCTCGCGTCGAGCGCCAGCGACCGCTGGAGCGTCGGGTCGTCGGAGGTCGCGGTCACGGGGATCGGCCGGGTGTGGGGCACGTCCGCGAGCAGCGCGCCGAGGGTGACGACGGTGCTGACACCGAGGCGCTCGGCGACGTCGAGCAGCTCCGCGCAGTACTGCCGCCAGCGCATCGACGGCTCGATACCGTGCACGAGCGCGACGATAGGGCCGCCTCCCGGGCGCTCGGTGGCGTAGACGGCAGTGGTGGGCCAGGAGATGACCCGGTTGCCGTCCTCGTCGAAACCGACGGTCGGCCGGCTCACCTGGAAGTCGTGGTAGTCCTCGGGGTCGAGCTCGTCGATGAGGTCGCCGCCCCACACCTCCTGGAGGTGCACGAGGGCCTGGGTCGCGGCGCCACCGGCGTCGTTCCACCCCTCGAAGGCCGCCAGCATGACCGGCCCGCGCAACGAGCCGAGGGAAGCGTCGGTCATGCGGCCAGCCTAGGCGCTCGTCCGGGCGCCTTCGCTGCGCGCGCCTAGACTGCGCGGGTGCCGGAGACCCCAGCCCAGCCCGCGCCCGTCGTCGTCGCCGCCGGACCCCTGCCGGCCCGGCCCAGCCCGAGCGGAGCACCGGCCCATCACCGGTTGCCCGCGGCCGTGCTGTGGGACATGGACGGCACGCTCGTGGACACCGAGCCGGCGTGGATGCAGGCCGAGGCCGACCTCGTCACCGAGCACGGCCTGACCTGGACGGCCGAGGACGCCGCCCGCATGATCGGCCTGCCGCTCCTCGAGGCGGCCCAGGTCCTCATCGAGCACGGCGTCGACGCGCCGGCCGAGGCCATCGTGGAGCGGCTGCTCGGCCAGGTCGTCGCGCACGTCCGCGCGGAGGTCCCGTGGCAGCCAGGTGCCCGTGAGCTGCTCACCGCGCTGACCGGGGCCGGCGTGCCCTGCGCCCTGGTGACGATGTCGTACCGCGCCCTGACCGACGCGGTGCTGGCGAGCGCTCCGGAGGGCGTGTTCGCGGTCGTCGTGCCCGGGGACGAGGTGACCCATGGCAAGCCGCACCCTGAGCCGTACCTGACGGCGGCGGACCGGCTCGGCGTGGATGTGCGTGCGTGCGTGGCCCTCGAGGACTCCCCGCCGGGCATCGGCTCGGCGCTGGCGGCGGGGGCGCGGACCATCGGGATCCGGCACATCGGCGATGTGCCGGCGCGGCCCGGGCTCAGCCGGGTGGACACCCTGGAGCACGTCGACCTGGACGTGCTGGCGCGCGTCGTCGCCGGCGAGACGATCGACCTGCTCGCGGTGCGCGCGTCCTGACGC
>JAEZBT010000331.1 GCA_023426865.1 Actinomycetes bacterium | reverse complement strand
GCGGCTGCCAGAATGGGCGCGCGCCGGCGTCGGGTGCGGGTGGGCGACCAACCCGCGCCCCGGGCTCGACGCATGGAGGGCTGGCTGAGCGGCCGAAAGCGACGGTCTTGAAAACCGTTAGGGCGGTGTCCCCGTCCTCAAGGGTTCGAATCCCTTGCCCTCCGCGCTGGCCGGGCGCTCAGGCGATCTCGAGGACGATGCTGCCCTTCTTGTGCCAGGTGTCGACGTAGGCGTGGGCCGCGGCGGCGTCGTCGAACGGGTAGGTCCGGTCGACCACCGGGCGCAGGCGGCCCTCCTCGACGAGCCTCAGCAGGGAGGCGAGGTCGTCGTCGTCGACCCTGATGTTGCCGACGACGACGCGCTTGCCCGTGCGTCGGCGGGCGCGGCCCGCCCCGAGCAGGCCGGCGGCGTCGACGGCGACCAGGGAGAACGCGCCACCCGGCCGGACCAGGTGCTCGACCCTGGCGACGGGCGCGGTCCCCACGCAGTCGACGACGACGTCGTAGGCCGCCGTCCCGGACGCGAGGTCCTCGGTGCGGTAGTCGATCACCGCGTCGGCCCCGAGGTCGCGCACGAGGTCGGCGCCGTCGCCGCAGACCGCGGTGACGCGGGCGCCCAGCGCCTTCGCGAGCTGGACCGCGGCCGTGCCGACCGCTCCGGAGGCGCCGTTGACCAGGACGTCCGACCCCTCCGTGACCCCGGCCTCCCGGAGGAAGTGCAGCGCCGTGAGCCCTCCGAACGGCACGGCGGCGGCGTCCACGAACGACATGCCCTCGGGGATGCGCGCGACGCCGATGCCGACCCGCACGCGGGCGTACTCGGCGTGCCCGCCGAAGGCCGAAGCCAGGCGGGCCACGACCCGGTCCCCGACGCGGAACCCGTCCACCCCCGGCCCGACCTCGTCGACGACGCCGGCCGCGTCCATGCCGAGGACCCGGACCCGCGGGCGGAACACCCCGAGCGCGATCGGGGCCATGAACCACATCCCCGTGGGCAGGTCGCGCGCCCGCATCCGGTGGTCGGCGGCGCTGACCGTGCTGGCGTGCACCCGGAGCACGAGCTCGCCGCGGCGCGCGGCGGGCCGGGGTACCGACTCGATCCGGACCACCTCGGGCCCACCGAACCGGCGCACGACGGCGGCGCGCATCCGTGGTGTGGTGCCGGTCGTCGTGCCCGGCGTCGTCGTCGTGTCCATGGGGAGTCCTCTCCGGTGGCCTTACAACGTAAGCCTTACGGCGTAAGGTAGGCGGCTCGGGCCGGAGCGTCAAGACCCGGTCCGTGATCGCCGGATGAGAGGCTGTGGCCGTGCCCGAGGAGACGCACGGTCGGACCGGCCGGGTCCGCCTGACCCGCGAGGCGGTGCTGCGCCGCGCCGTCGAGGTCGCCGACGCCGACGGGCTGCCTGCGCTCACGATGCGGCGTCTCGCCGACGAGCTCGGCGTCGAGGCGATGTCGCTGTACCACCACGTCGCCGGCAAGGACGCGCTGCTGGACGGGATCGCGGACCTCGTCCTCGGCGAGGTGCTCGAGGCCGTGGCCGCCGAGCCGGACGCCGACGACGTCGCGGAAGGGCGCGTGCGGTGGGCGGACGCCGTCCGGGCGCGAGTCCTCGCCGCGCGCACCGTGCTGCTGGGTCACCCGTGGGCCCCGGTCGTGATCGCCTCGCGGCCCGCGATCGGGTTCACGGCCAGCCGGCACGTGGACGCCCTGGTCGGCCTGATGCGGGCCGGCGGCCTGTCGCACGACCTGATCCACCACGGCCTGCACGCGCTGGGGAGCCGGCTGTACGGGTTCACGCAGGAGGTCGGGGAGCCCGACCCCAGCGCCGCCGACGCGCGCGCCGCTGCGCGGGCGATGATCGACCGGCTGCCGCACCTCGCGGCGATGCTCGAGGCCGTCGCCCACGACGACCCCGGCTCGACGCTCGGGTGGTGCGACGACCAGAGCGAGTTCGAGTTCGCCCTCGACGTCATCCTCGACGGGCTGGCCCGACGGGCGTCCGTCACCTGAGCACCAGGGTCGCCGGAATCACCTGGGACTCCCCGCGCCCGGCGCCTACCCTCGTCGCGTGCGTCAGTCGGACTGGGTCGAGCATCGCCGCGCGGGCGACCGCGAGGTCGTCGGCTGGCTGCGGCCGGACGGTGAGGGCTTCGTCGCGGTCGACCGGCTCGGGCGCGAGGTCACCGGCGTCGTCGACCGGCTCGACGCGGAGGAAGCGCTCGAGGCGCACGGCCTGCGCTGGCTCGCGGACCTGTGGGAGCTCGTGCACGACGACGGGGCCACGACGCGCGTCCGTATCGTCGAGGTCGTCGCGGACCGCGTGGTGGTCAAAGCCGACGACCTCGGCGACATCACGGCGGAGCAGCGGACCTGGACGCTGCCGTTCCCGCCGGGCGAGTCGCTGCGCCTGTTCTCGGGCGACCCGTCGGTGATCGAGGGGTTCCCGCCGGGCCGCTGATCCGGGTCGCTGATCCGGGCCGCTGATCCGGGCCGCTGCCGGCCGGGTCGCTGATCCGGGCCGCTGCCGGCCGGGTCGCGCGGCTATGCTTCCCAGCAGTCTGCGGCGGGGCGGGCGCGACGAACCCTGGAGGGAGGCGACGTGGCCACGACACCGCCGGAGCGGCCGAACATCCGTCAGGTCGCCGTCCGTGCCGGCGTCTCGCCGATGACCGTCTCTCGCGTCCTCAACGACTCGCCCAAGGTCCTGCCCGACACCCGCCAGCGCGTCCTCGCGGTGATCGACGAGCTGGGCTACCGGCCCAACGCGGTCGCCCGCGCGCTCGCGACGCAGCGGACCCGCCGCATCGGCGTCCTCATGGACAGCGTCGGCGAGTACGGGCCGACGAGCACGCTCAACTCCATCGAGCTCGCCGCACGCGAGGCCGGCTACACGGTCACGTCGATCTCCATCCGCGACGAGGCGCACCTGTCGCCCGAGGAGTCGGTCGCGCACCTCATGGACCAGGGCGTCGAGGCGCTGTGCATCGTCGCGCCGCGGTCCTCCTCGGTGTCCGCGATCCGCAGGATCGACGTCGGGGTGCCCGTGCTGGTCGTCAAGGCCGAGCGGGACCCCGGGTTCCTCACCGTGTCGGTGGACCAGCAGTTCGGCACGCTGCTCGCCGTCGACCACCTCGCGGCCCTCGGCCACACCGACATCCTGCATCTCGCCGGTCCGCTCGACTGGCTCGACGCCCGCAGCCGCGAGCGCGCCTTCCACGCCCGCGCGCAGTCGTGGGGGATGCGTGAGCGGCCGATCGTCGTCGGCGACTGGACGTCGGACTTCGGGTACGAGTTCGCGCGCGAGCTGACCGCGCTGCCCGAGTACACCGCGATCTTCGCCGGCAACGACGAGATGGCGCTCGGCGTCATCCACGGGCTGCACGAGAACGGCATCCGGGTGCCCGAGGACATGAGCGTGGTCGGCTTCGACGACCTGCCGATGTCGCGGCACTTCCTGCCGCCGCTGACCACGATCCGGCAGGACTTCCACGCGCTCGGGCTCACGGCGATGCAGGTGCTTCAGGCCGCGATCGAGGGCCGGCCGATCCCGCAGCGCACGAAGATCCCGGTCGAGCTCGTGGTCCGCGCGTCGTCCGCAGCCCCGCGGGGTGCCCGATGACGAAGCGGAACCCCACCCATGCGGCGCCGGAGCCGCTGGTGCTGATGCGCCACATCTCGGTCGCGTTCTCGGGCGTGCCGGTGCTGCAGGACGTCGACCTGCGGCTCTACCCGGGCGAGGTGCACTCGCTCATGGGCGAGAACGGCGCCGGGAAGTCCTCGCTCGTCAAGGTCCTCGCCGGGGTCTACACGCGTGACGCGGGCACGATCGACATCGGCGGCGAGCCGGCCCGGATCCGGTCGGTGGCCGACGCGCAGCGCGCCGGCATCGCCGCGGTGCACCAGGACCTCGGGCTGTGCCCGAACCTGACCATCGGCGAGAACGTCATGCTCGGCAACGAGATCCGTGGCCGGTGGGGGATCGACTGGCGCCGCACGCACGCGGTCGCGGGCGAGACGCTCGCGCAGCTCGGGCTGGCCGACCTGGACTCGCGGCGGCCGCTCTCGGCGCTGTCGCCCGCTGCGCAGCGGCTGGTCGGCGTCGCCCGGGCGATGGTTGCGCAGCCGCGGGTGCTCATCCTCGACGAGCCGACGTCGTCGCTCGACGTCGGCGAGGTGGCCAAGCTGTTCGACGTCGTGCGCCGCCTGCGGGAGAAGGGGGTGGCGATCGTGTTCGTGTCGCACTTCCTGGACCAGGTGTACGCGATCAGCGACCGCATCACGATCCTGCGCGACGGCCGTCGGGTGGGCGAGTACCTGCCGGACGACCTCGACCCGGCCGAGCTGATCTCGACGATGTTCGGCAAGGACATCGTCGGGCTGCAGGCCATCGGCTCGCAGCGCAAGGCCCACCGGCGCGAGCCGACGGCCCCTCCGGTGTACCGCGCCGTCGGCGTCGGGCGGCGGGGGACGATCGCGCCGACGAACCTCGACCTGTACCCCGGGGAGATCGTCGGGTTGGCCGGCCTGCGCGGGTCGGGGCGGACCGAGCTGGCGCTGCTCCTGGGCGCCGCCGAGTCCCGCGACTCCGGCGACGTCTTCGTGGGCGGGCGCCAGACGTCGCTGTCCAGCCCGCGGGCGGCG
Organism: Actinomycetes bacterium; assembly: GCA_023426865.1. Taxonomy (GTDB): domain Bacteria; phylum Actinomycetota; class Actinomycetes; order Actinomycetales; family Cellulomonadaceae; genus Actinotalea. Next base: position 677 of record JAEZBT010000331.1, on the reverse strand, counting down.
CTGCGCCAGCGCATCGCCCTGCTCAGCGACGACGGGCACGACGGCGGGGTCGTCGCCGAGCTGACCGTCCGCGAGAACCTCCTGCTGTCGCTCCAGGCGCTGCGCGGCTGGACGCGGCCGCTGTCGCGGCACGAGCAGGCCTCGGTCGTGTCGACCTACCTCGAGTCGCTCGGCATCACCCCGCCCGACCCGGACCTGAAGGCGAAGTTCCTGTCCGGGGGCAACAAGCGCAAGCTCGCGCTCGCGTCGCTCCTGGCGACCCGCCCGCGCGTCCTGGTGCTGGACGAGCCGACGTCGGGCTCGGACGTCGCCTCGCGCGTGGACATCCTGCGGCACGTCGCGCAGGCCGCGTCGGAGGGCGTCGCGGTCGTGTTCATCTCCTCCGAGCTGGAGGACCTGGTGCGCGTGAGCGACCGGATCGTGGTGCTCAAGGACCGCCGCAAGATCGGCGAGCTGAGCAACGGCCCGGCAATCAGCGCCGACACGATCATCGAGATGATCGCCGCCGACGGCCGCGAGACGGACTGACCCGCGCGTCGTCCCCGCCCCGCACGTCGTCCCCGCCCCGTACCGAGGCGACCACCCGTGCGCCGGCCCCTCGAGTGGAGCGTTCGTGCCACGAGTGGAGCGTTCGTGCCGCCAGTGGAGCGTTTCCGACGGACACGCCCGGCGTGTCC
>JAEZBT010000329.1 GCA_023426865.1 Actinomycetes bacterium | reverse complement strand
GCGCTCGCGCGCCGACCGGCCCGGGGTTCCCCGTCAGGTGGGAACGTCGAGGCGCTTCCTCAGCGCTCGGCCTGGAACATCCACAGGTGCTTCTCGAGCGCGGCGGTGATGCCGATCAGCAGGTCCTGGCTGACCACGTCGTGCTTCTCGGTCTCGGCGATCGCCTCGCGCAGGCGGCCGATCGTCGTGGTGAGGGCCGTGACGAAGTAGTCGATCACGTCGGTGTCCTGCGCCCACCCGGTCGGGTGCTCGGGCAGGGCCGACTGGGCCGCCACCGTGGCCGCGCGCCCGTCAGGCGTCACGCCGATCGTGACCGCGCGCTCCGCGACGTCGTCCGCGTGGATGCGCACGGCGTCGACGACCTCGTCGAGCTGGAGGTGCAGGCTGCGGAAGCCGCGCCCGACCAGGGTCCAGTGCGCCTGCTTGCCGACCAGGCTCAGGTCGATGAGGTCCGCGAGCACGCGGTTGAGGGCAGCGCCCGTGGCGGCCTTGTCGGCGTCGGCCAGCGGGCTCGTCATCGTGGGTCCGGTCATCGGTCTCCCTCTCTCGTGGCGAACATGCTCGCCCCCGAGTCTGCCGCGTCGGTGGGGAGGGCAACCGGGACCCGTTGCCCAGACGCGACCGCGTCACAGCCCGGCGGGTGAAATTGCCCCGCTCCCACGGCCCTGACCAGGTTCCGGCCGAGCCCGATGGGCCAACCCCCTCCCGCACGGGTGCAAAGCCGTTCAGGATGGAGAGACGACGGCAGCGCCGCCGTCGGCCCTGCGTTGCTGATGACGGGGGACGGACATGGGCACTCCGACCGAGGCAGGACCGCGAGGTGGGCTGCGCCTGCCCTGGATCGACCGTCTGATCCTGCAAGGCGCCGGTTGGCCCGACTGGGCGATCGTCCTCGGCACCCTCGCCACCCTCGTCACCGTCTGGGCGATCACGTACGTGACCGGCGGGTCGCACACGGCGATGCCGCACCTCTTCTACCTGCCCATCGTCGCCGCGACCGTCCGCTTCGGCTTCCGCGCCGCCATCCCCACCGTCCTCGCGGCCGGGATCCTCGCCGGGCCGCTCATGCCGCTCGACACGACGACCGGGACCTCGCAGACCCTCAACGGCTGGCTGGTGCGCACCGCCATGTTCCTCATGGTCGGCGTGGTCGTTGCGCTCGCGATGCAGATCCGCGAGCGCGTCGCGGAGCACGAGCTCGCCACCGAGGTGCGCGACGCCGTCTTCGCCGAGTCCGACGCCTACGCCGCGGCCGCCGACGCCGACCCGGAGGTCCTCGCCGTCCTCGACAAGGTCATCGCCGAGCGGGCCTTCCACACGGTCTACCAACCGATCTACGCCCTGAGCGACGGGCGGCTGCAAGCGTTCGAGGCACTGACCCGCTTCGACGCGGAGCCCAAGCGCACGCCCGACGTCTGGTTCCGCACCGCCGCAACCGTCGGCCGTGGGGTCGACCTGGAGATCGCCGCCATCGAGCTCGCCATCGCCAGCTCGACGACCATGCCTCCGACGCTGGCGCTCGCGGTCAACGCCTCACCCGCCACGCTCGCCGACCCGCGGCTCGCACGCATCCTCAGGGCGAACCCAGGACGAGTCTTCGCGATCGAGATCACCGAGCACGCGGCCGTCTCGGACTACCGCATGCTGGCCGACGTCGTGAACGAGCTGCGGGAGCTCGGCGCACTGCTCTCGGTCGACGACGCCGGTGCCGGCTTCGCCAGCCTGCGGCACATCGTCCACCTGGCACCCGAGACCATCAAGATCGACCTCTCCCTCACGCAGGGCGTCGGCTCGAGCCCCCTCAAGAAGGCGCTCGCCGGCGCGCTCGTCGAGTTCGCCGGGGCGACGGGGGCCTTCACGGTGGCCGAGGGCGTGGAGGAGCCCGAGGACCTCGTCGCCTGGGCGAACCTCGGGGCGACGGGGGTCCAGGGCTACCTCACCGGCCGTCCGGGCAGCCTCGACGTCCCGGCCGTGAGCGAGGTCGTGCTGGCGCTGACGCGCGGCACCCGGCTCCCCGCACAGACCACCGGGGAGCACGACGGGCACGACGGGCACGCCGGGGCGACGTCGCGCACGCGGAGGGTCGAGCTCTAGGCCGGACCCCGCCCGTCCGGCTCACCGTCCTGCGGCGCGAGCAGGAAGCCCGTGCCCTCGGGGGACGGCACGGCGTCGAGCTTCTGGTCGGCGAGGATCTCCGACGTCGTCGGCTCCACGTACACGTGGGCCGAGCCGGCGTCGATGACCGTGTCGCCGTCGACGGGCGCCGCGACGAGCGAGAGCTCGAACGCACCGGTCTGGGCCTCGGACTCGGCGATCCGCAGACCACCCTCCTCCGGCAGCCCCGCGCGCGCGGCGATGTCCTGCACGGCGAAGCGGGCGTTGTCGGTCAGGGTGAGCATGGTTGGTCCTTCCGTCGACGTCTTGGCACCGCGCGGGGCGGCGCCGCGAACACTCCACCGTCCCCGGCCCGGCCGCCTCCCGCAACCGCTCGGCCCTGACGTTCCATGCTTCGGGACGGGCCCGTCGAGACGGGCCCGGGTGCCAGACTGTGGCCACGTCGCCGCCCACCGGCACGCACGACCAGTCGCAGCACCGAGGAGTCGCCATGGCCCGCGTGTTCGTCACCGGATCCACCGCAGGCATCGGCCGGGAGACCGCCCGGCAGCTGCTCGAAGCGGGGCACCAGGTGGTCGGGCACGCACGCAGCACCGAACGGGCCGAGCACGTCCGGGACGTCCTCCCGGGGCTCGCCGACGTGCTCGTCGGCGACCTGTCCTCCCTCGCCCAGACCCGCGCGCTCGCCGAGGCGGCGGTCGCCGCGGGCCCGTTCGACGCCGTCGTGCACAACGCGGGTATCGGCGGCGGGGCGCCCGAGAAGGTGCTCACCGCGGACGGGCTCGAGCGGATCTTCCAGGTCGACGCCGTCGCCCCCTACCTGCTCACCGCCCTCATGCCGCGACCGGCCCGGCTCGTGTACCTGACCTCCGGGCTCCAGGCGGAGGGGTACGCCGAGCCCGACGAGATCGAGTGGGGCTGGGACGGCATGCAGGCGTACGCCGACGCCAAGCTCATCGACCTGATGATCGCGCTCGCCGTGGCGCGGCTGTGGCCGGGTGTCGTCTCGAACGCGGTGGACCCCGGCTGGGTGCGCACGCGCCTCGGCGGCCCGAACGCCACCGACGACCTCGGGCCCGGTGCCGACACCCAGGTCTGGCTCGCCACCTCCGACGACCCGGACGCCGTGGTCGGCGGCCGGTTCCTCAAGCACCGGAAGACGCTCGAGCCGAACCCGCAGGCCCTCGACGTCGACCTCCAGGAGAAGGTGCTCGCCCGGCTCGCGGACGCGACGGGCGTCGTCCTGCCCCGCTGACCAGGGCCGACGCGCGCCGGAGGGCTCCCGCGCTCAGCCCTCGGCGGCCGCGTCGCGCTCGGCCAGGACGGCCCCGCCGGGGCCGGTGAACGCACGCGACCGCTCGACGGCGAACACGCTGCCGGTGAACAGGCGCGAGTCCTTGCGCGGGTCGACGGTCATCGTCGTGTCGCCGGAGTGCCGGCCCGTCGCGGGAGCCGCCGTGGGCTCCCCGGGGCGGCCGGGGCACACCTGCGCCAGGTGCTCGACGAGCGCCTCCCGCACGTCGCAGCGCAGGTCGGCGAGCTGCGGCGCGTCCGCCGCGCTGACGACGGCCTGCACGCGCACGCGCCCGCCGGTCGCGTCGACCACCTGGAGCACCGCGACGCGGCGGTCCCACAGGTCGTTGCCCTCGACGGCCTGCAGCAGCGCCGCCCGCACGTCGGCCACGGGCACACCGGGCTCGAGGTCCACCTCGACCGTGCCGACCAGGTCCGCGCTGCGCCGCGTCCAGTTCTCGAAGGCCGCCTCGGCGAGTCGGCGCGCGGGCACGACGACGCGGCGGTCGTCCCACGCCTGCAGCACCACCGAGGTCGCGGTGATCTCCTCCACGCGTCCCCAGACGCCGTCCACGGCCACGACGTCGTCGAGCCGGAGCGCGTCCGCGGCGGCGAGCTCGAGCCCGGCCGCGACGTCGCGCAGCCAGGGCAGGACCGCGCCGACCAGCGCGGCCAGGACGAGGATCTCGACCGCGAGGACCGCAGCCCCGGCGACGCGCGTGGCCGGGTGGACGAGCAGCAGCCCGGCCGTCCCACCCAGGAGCACGACCGTCAGCGCGATCCGGCGGGCGGTGCGCGCGAGCGCCGCGCTCCCCCGCGCGTAGCGGTGACCCGGGGCGTCCGTCCGGTGC
>JAEZBT010000299.1 GCA_023426865.1 Actinomycetes bacterium | reverse complement strand
ACGCCGTACTCCGGGCCGCAGACGTTCACGCCGCAGCCGATGTACGGCTTCGACGACGAGATGACGAGCATGCTCGCCCAGCGGGCGGACATCGCCGAGCAGGCCCTGGCCGAGCTGAACCAGCTCTCGACCTACCGCCCGCAGACGGTGACCGGGGCGGCGCCGTCCAAGCTCCAGCGGCGGACGCCCACCGCCGTCCCGGCTGCCCCGGCCATCACCACCTCGGCGTCGCCGAGGCCGGCCCGGGACGCCAACCAGGTGCGATCGCTCCTGTCCAGCTTCCAGACCGGTACGTCGCGCGGTCGGGGGCTCGCGGGCAACGGCGCCCAGCAGACAACCGGCGAGAACGGCCACGCCGGTGGCGAGGAACGTCCGGACGGGGAGACCGTCTCCATCCCGGACACCGACCTGACCACGCGGGAAGCCTCATGGTGACCGCACCCCCCACGCTGCACCAGGCCGGAACCCTGTAGGAGGACACGTGACATCGATCAGCTCGGAAGCCGCCAACTTCGGTTGGCTGCTCGACAACTTCGTCAGGACGGTGCCAGGCACCCGACACACCCTCGTGGTGTCGGCCGACGGCCTTCTCATGGCCATGTCGGACAACCTGGACCGCACGAGCGGCGACCAGCTCGCCGCCATCGTCGCAGGGCTCTCGAGCCTGACCCGCGGCGCCGCCCGTCAGCTCCAGGCCGGCGATGTCCGGCAGGCCATCGTCGAGATGGACGAGCTCTTCCTGTTCCTCATGAGCGTCTCCAACGGCTCGGTGCTGGCCGTCGTCGCGGACACCACGTGCGACGTCGGTCTCATCGGCTACGAGATGGCGATGCTCGTGTCGCGCACGGAGACCACGCTCACCCCGCAGCTCGTCACCGAGATGCGCGGGAACCTCCCGATCGACGGTTCGGTCCGAGCGGTCGGGTGAGCGTACCCATGGCCAGCAACGAGCCCTTCGGGGGGATGCACCGGGTCTCCGGCGCGCACGCGGAGGACGGGGTCGAGTACGAGGCTCGCACCGTCCGCCCGTACGCCGTGACCGGTGGCCGCGTCCGGGCCGCCAACTCCGACCTTCCGCTGGAGGCGCTCGTCGAGGCGCTCCCGGGAGCGGTGAACGGCCAGGGCCTGCCGCCCGAGAAGCGCGCCATCCTGCAGCACGCCGCGCACACGTTCGTCTCCGTCGCCGAGCTGTCCGCGCTGCTGCGGCTGCCCCTCGGCGTCGTGCGCATCCTGGTCACGGACCTGGCCGAGAGCCAGCACATCCGTGTCCACACCTCCACGCCGGTCAGTGTCCACACCGGCCAGTCCCCCGCCCTGTCCCTGAGCGTGCTGGAGAGTGTTCTCAATGGCATTTCAGCCCTCTGACACCGCCGTGACCGACCGGAGCAACGTTCCCGCCGGCGTGGTTCCCACCGCCGTCAAGATCGTTGTCGCCGGCGGGTTCGCGGTCGGTAAGACGACCTTCATCGGCTCGATCTCCGACATCGAGCCGCTCAACACCGAAGCCGCCATGACGGAGCACTCGGTCGGGGTCGACGATGCCGGTGGCGTCACCGACCGCAAGACGACCACGACCGTCGCCATGGACTTCGGTCGCATCGCGCTCCCGGGCGCTCTGTGGCTGTACCTGTTCGGCACGCCCGGCCAGGACCGCTTCCTCTTCATGTGGGACGACCTCGTGCGCGGCGCCATCGGCGCCGTCGTGCTGGTCGACACGGAGCGTCTGGACCAGTGCTTCCCCGCCGTCGACTACTTCGAGTCGCGTGGCATCCCGTTCGTCGTCGCGGTGAACTGCTTCGACGGCGTGGCCCGCCACCAGCTCGACGACGTCCGCGAGGCGCTCTCGGTCCCGGCGCACGTCCCGCTCATGTACACCGACGCGCGCTCGCGGCCTGCCACCAAGCAGACCCTCATCGCGCTCGTGCAGCTCGCGATGGAGCGGCTGCGCGGCTGATCGCGCGTCAGCACGGCCGCCTGCGACGGCGCCGACGGGGACCGTCCTCCCCCCGTCGGCGCCGTCGTCGTGCACGGTGGTGGGTGAACTTGCCCGCCATGCCCGCCCGAGGCGGATGGCTGGCTAGGCTCGGGCACGACGTCGTCCCTCTCTGTCCTCGAGGCCGCTCATGCTCATCTACGCCGACGGCTCGGCGCTGAGCCGTTCCGTCGTCGGCGGACCGGGCGGACCGGACGACCAGGCGCTCGCTGCGGAGGTCGCCGCCTGGCGGACGTGGTTCACGGAGCATGCCGACGACGTCGTCACGTCCCCCCTCGGGATCACCGAGCTGCGCCGCGCCGCGGACCCGTACGGCCGGGCGGCCCGCGACCGGGCGCGCGACCTCGCGGAGACGCTGACGGTCGTCCGGTTCTACGACTCCGCGCTGGGCCAGGCGTCGCGGGCCCAGAGCGTGCTGCCCCCGTTCGCGGCGATCCACTGGGGCATCGCGACGACGCACGCCGACGTCGGGGCGATCGCCACGTACGACGCGAAACTGGCGCAGGTCGCGGTCCTGCACGGCGTCGAGGTCGTGACCCCGGGCCGCGCGGCCGGCTGGTGGGCCGCCTGACGC
>JAEZBT010000297.1 GCA_023426865.1 Actinomycetes bacterium | reverse complement strand
GTCCGCCACCGCGGGCCGGCGACGGTCGTTCCGGGGGCTCGGGCCTGTGGGGCGTTCGCGACGGCGTCGGCCCAGGCCGTACCCTTACGCCCGGAGGGGAGTACTCCCGACGCGGGTGCGCCGTCATCACGATCGCCGACGACGGCGGTCCGGTGCCCTGGCCCGGCAAGCGGGTGGAGGAGACCTCCGGTGCACCCACCGACGTACCGGAGGTACTCGCGTGTCAGTTCCCCTGTGGGTCTGGGGCCTCACCATCGCGGGGGTCGTCGGCCTCATGGTCTTCGACTTCTACGCGCACGTCCGGACCCCGCACGAGCCGACGTTCCGCGAGGCGGCGTTCTGGTCGGCGTTCTACATCGCGCTGGCGCTGGTGTTCGGCGTCGGGCTGCTGCTGGTCTGGGGGCCATCCCACGGTGGGGAGTACTTCGCGGGCTACGTGACCGAGAAGAGCCTCTCGGTCGACAACCTCTTCGTCTTCCTCATCATCATGACGAGGTTCGCGGTCCCGCGGATCTACCAGCAGAAGGTGCTGCTGGTGGGCGTGGCGATCGCCCTCCTGCTGCGCGGCCTGTTCATCTGGGCCGGCGCCGCCGCCATCGCGCAGTTCTCCTGGGTCTTCTACCTCTTCGGCGCGTTCCTCATCTACACGGCGGTGAAGCTGGCGCGGGAGGACCACGACAGCGAGGCGCCGGCCGAGTTCCACGAGAACCGCCTGCTGCGGCTCGTCCGGCGCGTGCTGCCCTCGACGAACGAGTACCGCAGCGACCGCCTGACGGTGGTGGAGGGCGGCAAGCGGCTCGTCACTCCGATGCTCATCGTGATGATCGCCATCGGGTCCACCGACGTCCTGTTCGCACTGGACTCGATCCCCGCGATCTACGGGCTCACCAAGGAGCCGTACATCGTCTTCACGACGAACGCGTTCGCGCTGCTCGGCCTGCGGCAGCTCTACTTCCTCCTCGGCGGCCTCCTCAAGCGCCTCGTGTACCTGTCCGAGGGGCTGTCGTTCATCCTCGGGTTCATCGGCGTCAAGCTCGTCCTGGAGGCGCTGCACACCAACGAGCTGCCGTTCATCAACGGGGGCGAGCACGTCGCGTGGGCGCCCGAGATCCCCATCTGGCTCTCGCTCACCGTGATCCTCGGCACGCTCGTCGTGGCGACCGTCGCGAGCCTCGTGTCGACGCGCCGCGCGCAGAGCGCGGCGAACGGGGCCGTCGAGCCGGTAGGGCCGTCCGCGGACGACACGGCCGACTGATCACCGGCGCGGCGGGCCGGCGTCCGCGCCGCGACGAGCGCGCCGACGTCCTGCGGAGCGTTCGAACGCCTGTATGATGTCGGTGTGCATGCCTACCATGGCGCCGTGGACGACCGACTGCGCATCCAGGGAGCGCGCGAGCACAACCTGCGCAGCGTCGACCTGGACCTTCCTCGGGACAGCCTCATCGTGTTCACCGGGCTCTCAGGGTCCGGCAAGTCGTCGCTGGCGTTCGACACGATCTTCGCCGAGGGCCAGCGGCGCTACGTCGAGAGCCTGTCCTCGTACGCCCGGCAGTTCCTGGGGCAGATGGACAAGCCCGACGTCGACTTCATCGAGGGTCTGTCGCCGGCCGTCTCGATCGACCAGAAGTCGACGAGCCGCAACCCGCGGTCGACCGTCGGGACGATCACCGAGGTCTACGACTACCTCCGCCTGCTGTACGCCCGCGCAGGCACCCAGTACTGCCCGGAGTGCGGCGAGCAGGTCAGCCGTCAGACGCCGCAGCAGATCGTCGACCGGTTGCTCGAGCTGCCCGAGGGCACCCGCTACCAGGTCCTCGCGCCCGTCGTCCGCGGGCGCAAGGGCGAGTACACGGACCTCTTCCGCGAGCTCCAGGGCAAGGGGTTCGCGCGCGCCCGCGTCGACGGCGAGGTCGTGGCGCTGACCGAGGCGCCGACGCTCGAGAAGAAGCTCAAGCACTCGATCGAGGTGGTCGTGGACCGCCTCGTCGCGCGGGACGGCGTCCAGCGGCGTCTCACGGACTCGGTCGAGACGGCGCTCCAGCTCGCCGGCGGCCGCGTCGTCATCGAGCTGGTGGACGCGGAGCAGGACGACCCGGGCCGGGAGCGCCGGTTCTCCGAGCTGCGCGCCTGCCCGAACGACCATGAGCTCGCCCTCGACGAGATCGAGCCGCGGACGTTCTCGTTCAACGCCCCGTACGGCGCGTGCCCCGAGTGCACGGGCATCGGGAGCAGGCTCGAGGTGGACCCGGAGCTGGTCGTCCCGGACGAGGACGCGACCCTGGCCCAGGGCGCAGTGGCGCCGTGGGCGGGCACCTCGTCCGAGTACTTCGTGCGCGTGCTCTCCGCCCTGGCGGAGGAGCTGAGCTTCTCGATGGACGTGCCGTGGCGGGCGCTCCCGGAGCGCGCGAAGCAGGCCATCCTGCACGGGCAGAACCACAAGGTCCACGTGAAGTACCGCAACCGCTGGGGGCGCGAGCGTCAGTACTCGACGGGCTTCGAGGGCGTCATCTCGTTCATCGAGCGCCGGCACTCCGAGACGGAGTCGGACTGGTCGAAGGACCGGTACGAGGCCTACATGCGCGAGGTGCCCTGCCCGGTGTGCGACGGCCAGCGCCTCAAGCCCGAGGTGCTGGCGGTCCGGGTCGGCGGCAGGTCCATCTCGGAGCTGTGCCGCATGCCCCTGCGGGAGGCCCGCGACTTCCTCGACCGACTCGAGCTGGGCGAGCGCGAGCGGGTGATCGCGGTCCAGGTGCTCAAGGAGATCCAGGCCCGCCTCGGCTTCCTGCTCGACGTCGGGCTCGACTACCTCTCGCTCGAGCGCGCCGCGGGCACGCTGTCCGGCGGTGAGGCGCAGCGGATCCGGCTGGCCACGCAGATCGGCTCGGGCCTCGTGGGCGTCCTCTACGTCCTCGACGAGCCCAGCATCGGCCTGCACCAGCGGGACAACCGCCGGCTCATCGAGACGCTCACGCGTCTGCGGAACCTCGGCAACACGCTCATCGTCGTCGAACACGACGAGGACACGATCCGCACGGCGGACTGGATCGTCGACATCGGGCCCGGTGCCGGCGAGCACGGGGGCCGGGTCGTGCACTCGGGTGACCTGGAGGGGCTGCTGCGGTCGCCGGAATCGGTGACCGGAGCGTACCTGTCGGGCCGGCGCGAGATCCCCACGCCCGCGATCCGCCGTCCCGTGGACCCGGAGCGCGCCCTGACCGTCGTCGGCGCGCGGGAGCACAACCTGCGCGGGATCGACGTCTCGTTCCCCGTGGGCAAGCTCGTCGCCGTGACCGGGGTCTCGGGCTCGGGCAAGTCGTCGCTGGTCAACGGGATCCTCTACCCGGTGCTGGCGAACGAGCTCAACCGGGCCCGCCATGTCCCGGGGCACCACACGCGCGTCACCGGCCTGGATCACGTCGACAAGGTGGTGCACGTCGACCAGGGACCGATCGGGCGGACGCCACGGTCGAACCCGGCCACGTACACGGGCGTGTGGGACCACATGCGCAAGCTCTTCGCGCAGACCACGGAGGCCAAGGTCCGCGGCTACACCCCCGGGCGGTTCTCGTTCAACGTCAAGGGCGGGCGCTGCGAGGCGTGCTCCGGCGACGGCACGATCAAGATCGAGATGAACTTCCTGCCCGACGTGTACGTGCCCTGCGAGGTGTGCCACGGCGCTCGGTACAACCGGGAGACCCTCGAGGTGCACTTCAAGGGCCGCACCGTCGCGGAGGTCCTCGACATGCCGATCGAGGAGGCGGCTGAGTTCTTCGGCGCGGTCCCGGCGATCTCGCGTCACCTCAAGACGCTGGTGGACGTCGGGCTGGGCTACGTGCGCCTGGGCCAGCCGGCACCGACCCTGTCCGGCGGCGAGGCACAGCGCGTGAAGCTCGCGAGCGAGCTGCAGAAGCGGTCGACCGGGAGCACGGTCTACGTCCTCGACGAGCCGACGACCGGCCTGCACTTCGAGGACATCCGCCGCCTGCTCGGCGTGCTCCAGTCACTCGTCGACAAGGGCAACACGGTGATCGTCATCGAGCACAACCTCGACGTCATCAAGAACGCCGACTGGATCATCGACCTGGGTCCGGAGGGCGGCACGGGCGGCGGTACCGTCGTCGCCGAGGGCACGCCCGAGGAGGTCGCCCTCGTCCCGGGCAGCCACACAGGCGCGTTCCTGCGCGACATCCTCGGGCTGGAGGCGGACGCCGCCTCGGCACTGGCCGAAGGGCTCGAGCCGAGCCGCGCGAGCGCCTGAGCGGGCGTCGGCGTCAGGACGAGACCGACGCGCCGTCGCCCGAGTGCTCGACGCGGAGCGGCGCGGGGTCGTGGCGCACGGGGAAGTTCACCGAGCGCGCGATGAAGCAGTGCTCACGCGCCCCCGCGTGCAGCGCCGCGAGGTCCTCGTCCGTCACCGCGCGGCCGTCGGCGTGCTCGGCCCTGCCCAGCGTCACGCACGGCCTCAGGACGACCTCGATGAACTGCCCGTACCCGGCCGCCTCGACGCGCATCCGGCCCTGGGCGGCGTCCGTGTAACCGACGACGACGACGCCGGCCGCCGACGCGAGATGCAGGAACCAGAGCATGTGGCATTGGGCGAGCGCCCCGACGAGCAGTTCCTCGGGCGTGTGCCGCGTCGGGTCGCCGCGGAACGCGGGATCGGCGGACCCGAGGATCGGTGGCTTGCCCTCGAACGCGACCTCGTGGTCGCGGCCGTAGGCCGCGTAACCGGTGGTGCCGGTTCCCCGCGCGCCGGTCCAGGTCAGCGTGGCCTCGTAGGTGTGGAGGATGCCCATGGGACACGGTAACCGGCCCGCCGTGGACGTCGGATCCGTCATCTAGCCTTGTGCAGTGGCGGATCCAGCGACCTATCGGCCGAGACCCGGGCAGATCCCGGACCAGCCGGGGGTGTACCGCTTCCGGGACGAGCACCGACGGGTCATCTACGTCGGCAAGGCCAAGAGCCTGCGGTCGAGGCTCGGCTCGTACTTCCAGGACGTCGCGGCACTGCACCCGCGGACCCAGGCGATGGTGACCACTGCCGCGTCGGTGGAGTGGACCGTCGTCGGCACGGAGGTCGAGGCGCTCGCGCTGGAGTACTCCTGGATCAAGGAGTTCGACCCGCGGTTCAACGTGAAGTACCGGGACGACAAGTCGTACCCGTACCTTGCCGTCACGATGGGCGAGGAGGTGCCCCGGGTCCAGGTGATGCGCGGCGCAAAACGTCCGGGCACGCGCTACTTCGGCCCGTACGGCCACGCGTGGGCGATCCGCGAGACGGTCGACCTGCTGCTGCGGGTGTTCCCGGTCCGCACGTGCTCGGCCGGCGTCTACAAGCGCGCCGCACAGACCGGGCGGCCCTGCCTCCTCGGCTACATCGACAAGTGCTCCGCCCCGTGCGTCGGGCGCGTGAGCCTCGAGGAGCACCGCGCCCTCGCGGAGGACTTCTGCGACTTCATGGCAGGCGAGACCGGCCGCTACGTGCGGCGGCTCGAGCAGGCGATGCGCGAGGCGGCGGCGAGCCTCGAGTACGAGCTCGCCGCCAAGCTGCGTGACGACATCGGGGCCCTGCAGAGGGCGACCGAGAAGAACGCGGTCGTCCTCGCCGACGGGACGGACGCGGATGTGTTCGCGCTGGCCGGGGACGACCTCGAGGCCGCGGTCCAGGTGTTCCACGTGCGCGGCGGGCGGATCCGCGGGCAGCGGGGCTGGGTCGTC
>JAEZBT010000226.1 GCA_023426865.1 Actinomycetes bacterium | reverse complement strand
GGCTGAGACCGGGCCGAGCCTCCGTCCCCGCACCTGACCAAGCAGTTGCGTACGGTGCGGGATATGACGGCGACGCCTGCGAGCGGCCCGGCGAGCACACCGGCGATCGAGGGTTGGTTCACCCCCGGCCCCGACCCGGCGCTGCTCGGCAGCCGATGCACCGCGTGCGGGACGGTGTCCTTCCCGCGGGCGACCGGGTTCTGCCGCAACCCGGGCTGCTCGGGCGAGGAGTTCGAGGAGACCGAGCTGTCCCGCCGCGGCACGGTGTGGTCCTACACCGACGCGCAGTACCAGCCGCCGCCGCCCTACGTCCCCCGCGCCGACCCGTTCGAGCCGTTCGCGCTGGCCGCCGTGGAGCTGCCCGAGGGGCTGGTGGTGGTCGGCCAGGTCGCCGACGGGTACGCCGTCGCCGATCTCCGCGTCGGCGGTGAGGTCGAGCTCGTCGTCGAGACGCTGTACGTCGACGACACCGGCGACCGGACGATCTGGCGCTGGAAGCCGGTGGTGGAGATGGGCGAGGAGGCCGACCAGTGAGCGCCGAGTCGGCGCATCTTGCTCACCCTGCGTCGCCGAGTCGGCGCATCTTGTCCGCTTAGGGGTGCCGAGTCGGCGCATCTTGTACGCCCCGGGACGCGCGCCGGGCAAGACGCGCCGACTCGGCGTCGTATGGCGGGCATGACGCGCCGACTCGGCGTGGGTGGTGCCGACGGCTGAGGGCGGTGAGCCGGCGCGGGCCTGGTTCTGCTCGGCCTGGAAGCGCGACATCCGGGTGATCAGGTCGGCCGGCACCGGCTCGGAGTAGGGGAACTGCACCGCGCTCTTGGAGCTCTTGAACCGCGCGAGTTCGTCGGCGAAGGCCGAGAACGCCGCGAAGGGCGGCGGGCACGAGATCGACCAGTGCTTCGCATGAGCGGAGTAGTAGAAGACGAACCCATGGTGCTTGACCGCCGGGATCTGGTAGCTGATGACCTCCTCGGCACCCGCGGGCACGCCGGCCAGGATGGCCGCACGCACCTCATCCAGGGCAGCGCGCTGCTGCGGCGTCAGCGTCGCCAGGTACTCCTCGACGGTCTTGAAGTCGGTCTTCGCCACGATGCTCTCCTCCTGCGCGGTGGGCTCTCGTGGAGATGGACCGTCCGTGGGTCGGCCACTCATCGGCCGGTGCCGCGTCGGGCAAGACGCGCCGACTCGCGCTTTTGCGGCGGGCATGACGCGCCGACTCGCGGTCCTCTGGCGGGCATGACGCGCCGACTCGCGCTCCTGCGGCGGGCAAGTGGCGCCGAGTCGGCTAAGAACGGTGATCCGGGCCACGCGGAGGGGTGCCTTCCCGACCCCCGCGGATCAGCCGTGACCAGGGCAGGCGCACGCTTGAGAAAGGATTCACAAGCGGGCGGGGCCGGGACCTTTGGCCCAGATCGGGGGACCCTCGGCAGGCGCCAAAGGACCCCCCTCGTTCCTAGCCTTTGATCTCGCACCACGACTGTGAGCGGAGAGCACCTTGGACATCTTGGACATCGCGCGGTGGCAGTTCGGCATCACGACCGTCTACCACTTCCTCTTCGTCCCGCTGACCATCGGCCTGACGGCCCTGGTCGCGGTGATGGAGACGCAGTGGCTGCGCACCCGGAACCCCGAGTGGCTCCGGCTGACCAAGTTCTTCGGCAAGCTGATGCTGATCAACTTCGCGATCGGTGTCGTCACCGGCATCGTGCAGGAGTTCCAGTTCGGCATGAACTGGTCGGACTACTCCCGGTTCGTCGGCGACGTGTTCGGCGCTCCGCTGGCGGTGGAGGCGCTGCTGGCGTTCTTCCTCGAGTCGACGTTCCTCGGCCTGTGGATCTTCGGCTGGGACAAGCTGCCCCGCGCGCTGCACGCCGGCTGCATGTGGCTGGTGCACCTGGGCACGCTGGCGAGCGCCTGGTTCATCCTGGCGGCCAACTCCTGGATGCAGAACCCCGTCGGCTACACCTACAACGCCGAGAACGGCCGCGCCGAGCTCACCGACTTCTGGGCGGTGATGTTCAACAAGGTGCAGCTGGTGACCTTCCCGCACGTGATCTTCGCGGCCTACATGACCGCGGCCGGCCTCGTGCTCGCCGTCTGCGCCTGGCTCTACATCCGCAAGAAGCACCAGGCCGACCAGCCCCTGCACCGCCGGGGCATCCGGCTCGGCGCCTGGGTGCTGCTGTTCGCCGGCATCGGCGTGGCCGTCACCGGTGACGTCCAGGGAAAGATCATGACCGACGTCCAGCCGATGAAGATGGCGGCCGCCGAGGCGCTCTATGAGACCTCCGACAACTGCGCGCCGTTCTCGCTGTTCACCATCGGCACCCCGGACGGCCAGGAGGAGAAGTTCTCCATCGAGGTCCCCTGCGTCCTCTCGTTCCTCGCCACCGGCAAGTTCGACCAGAAGGTCGAGGGCATCAACGACCTGCGCGAGCAGTACCGCGAGGAGTTCGGCCAGGACCCGGGCGCGGCCTACTACGACCCGAGCGGCCTCTACAGCCCCAACATCCCGGTCACCTACTGGACCTTCCGCTACATGATGGGTCTGGGCGCCCTGGCCGCGCTGTTCGCCGGCCTGGTCCTCTTCCTCACCCGCAAGGGCCGCACGCCCACCTCGAAGTGGTTCCCGCGGATGGCGGTCGCGACGCCGATCCTCCTGCTCGCCGCGAACTCCTTCGGCTGGATCTTCACCGAGATGGGCCGCCAGCCCTGGGTCGTGTTCGGCCTGATGAAAACCTCGCAGGGCGTCTCGCCGGGGGTCAGCGTGACCGAGGCGTGGATCTCGATCGTCGCGCGCACCCTGCTGTACGGCGTCCTCGCGGG
>JAEZBT010000168.1 GCA_023426865.1 Actinomycetes bacterium | reverse complement strand
GGCTTCGGGGCGCCGCGCCGGCTGGCGAGCATCGCGTCGCCGGAGAACACCACGCCGTCGTCCCGGACGAGCGCGATGCTGCCGTCCGTGTGGCCGGGCACGTGCACCACGCGCAGGCCCGCGACGTCGTCGCCGTCCGCGAGGAGCCGGTCGGGGGCCACCGGGTCGAAGCCCGCGAGCCGCACGATGACGCGCATCGCCCGGCCGCCCTTGGCGGGGGGCGTCCGGCCGGCGAGGACTGCAGCGTCGTCCGCGTGGATCGCCAGGGTGGCGCCGGTCGCCGCCCTGAGCGCCGCGGCCCCGCCGATGTGGTCGATGTCGCAGTGCGTGATGACGATGTGCCGTACGTCGGCCGGCGCGTGCCCGAGACGGCGGAGGAAGCGCAGGACCGCGCGCGCCGCCGTCGCGATGCCCGTGTCGACGAGAAGCAGCCCGTCGGCGGTCTCGACCACGTAGACGTTGGCGGCGCGCACGCCGTCGACCCGGTGGATGCCCTCGGTGACCTGCATTCCCCCATCCTGGGCCGTGAGGCCTCCGCGCGTGGGCGATCAGCGGTGGCCGATCACCGGCGGCGGCCCACCACCCAGGACGTCATGGCCAGGCCGCCGAGCGTCCACAGCCCCAGCACCAGGAACGGCGTGCCGACGTCGGTCACCACGCCCTCGGTCAGCCCCGCCCGGATGACCTGCGCCATCGGGTAGAAGGGCAGGACCTCGTGCGTGCGCATGAGCCAGGTGGGGAGGTTCGACGCCGGGTAGATGATCGGCGTGAACAGGATCACCACGAACACGGTGGCGTTCGAGATCAGGTTGATCACCAGCGGGTTCGCCACGAGCAGCGCCAGGCCGTAGCCGACGGCGACCGCCATCAGCGTGGACAGCAGCACGGCCGGCACGAGCACCGCGGACAGGTGCAGCGTCACCCCGTAGCGCCATGCGCCCACGAGCAGGGCGAGCACGGTGCCGGGCAGGGCGAGCGCGGCGTTCACCGAGAACGCCGCCGCCACGGCCGCCGACCGGGGCACCGGCATCGACCAGATGACGTCGAACGTGCCCGACAGCCGCTGGGTCGCGACGTTCGCCGGGACGAGGACGAAGCCCATCGGGACCAGGGCGAGCGTCGGGACGCCCGTCGTGATGAGCAGGGCCGTCGTCGGGTCGATCTGCGGGTAGAAGAACCCGTACATGATCGCCATGCCGACGCCCATCATCACCTGGACCACGAGGACGAGCCCCGCGTACGGCCGGATGGTGGCCCACTCGAAGCGCAGCATCCCGGTGAAGCCGTGGAACCAGCCGGCCGCGGGTCCGCGGCGGATCGTGGGCACCACGTCCGTCAGCAGGTCGGTGCCCCTCAGGTCGATCGCGCTCATCGCCGCTTCCCCAGCTCTCGGACGGCGGCCGCTCCGGCGGCCAGGGCCCAGACGGTCAGGATCAGGTACGCCCGCCCGACGTCGGCCGTGACGAGGCCGTCCGTCAGGGAGTCGCGCACCACGGTCGCCATGTGCGTGAGCGGCAGCCACTCGTTGACGCTCACCAGCCAGTCCGGCATCTGCTGCGCGGGGAACACGATCGGCGCGAAGCCCATCAGCGCGAACACGAGCACCTGGGTGACGAGCTGGGTGATCCTCGGGTCGACGATCGCGTAGGCCAGCGCGTAGCCGACCATCGTCCCCGCGAACACGACGAGCGGCACCGCGAGCACGACGACGGGGCTGATCGCGAAGTCGACGTCCGGGTAGCGCACGTGGGCGACGACGAGCGTCGCCATGAACGGCGGCAGCCCGCCGATGAGGTTCACCGTGTACCAGGCGGCGGCGGACGCCGTCGTCGGGACGGGCAGCGACTGGATGAAGTCGTAGCCGCCGTTCGCCTTCATGTCCGCGACGAGCTGCGGCCCGAGCAGCATCCCGAGCAGGACGAGGTTGATCACGGGAGCCCCGGTCGACACGTACGCGGCGGCCAGCGGCGGGACGTCGGAGAAGAACAGCCCGACGCCGAGCACGTAGCCGACGCCGGCGAGCAGCTGCACCAACGCCAGCAGCATCAGCCACAGCCGCATGCTCGACAGGTGCCAGCGGACCATGGCCCGGTAGCCCGAGACCCAGGCCGCGGCGCCGGTGCGGAGCTCGGTGGGCGGGGCGATGCCGGGCGGCGCAGCGGTCGCGGCGACGGTCGTGGTCGTCACGACTCAGGCCTCCGGCTCGTCGGAGACGTGGCCGGTCAGGCGCACGTACGCGTCCTCCAGCGTCGAGGCGGCGAGCGCGTACTCCTCGGCGGCGCCGTCGTCGACCAGGCCCTGGGCCCAGGCGATGCTCGCGCCGGTGTCCGCCTCCGCGACCGTCCCGACGAGGTTGTTGCCCACGCGCACCGGCGAGCGGTACCAGTCGGGGGCGTCCGGCGTCGGGCGGCCGGGCGTGACCATGACCTGCAGGCGCATGCGGCCCCGGTCCTCGGCCTTGAGCGAGCTGGGGGTGCCCTCGGCGACGATCCGGCCGTCCATGACGACCGCGAGCCGGTCCACGGCCTTCTCGGCCTCGAGCACGTTGTGCGTCACGAGCAGGACGGCGCAGCCGAGGTCGCTCAGCGCGCGCACCTGCTGCCACAGCAGGCGGCGGCGCAGCGGGTCGACGTCATTGGTCGGCTCGTCGAGGATCACGAGCCGGCCGGGGACCACCACCGCCATCGCGAACCCGACCAGGCGCTTCACGCCCCCGGAGAGCTTCGCGCCGATGTCGCCCCGCCACTCGCCGATGTCGAGCGCGTCCACGAGCTCGTTCGCGCGGGCCCGCACGGCGGCGCGCTCGCCGCCACGGATCCGGCCGGTGAGCTCGATCGCCTCGGTGACCTTGAACGAGTCGATGGGCATCTGTGCCTGGGGCAGGTACGAGCAGAGCTGCCGGGCGATCTCGGGGTGCTCCACGATGTCGTAGGGCCCGATGGCGAGGCTGCCCGACGTCGGCGCGAGCAGCCCGATCACCTGCTTGACCAGCGTCGACTTGCCGGCGCCGTTCGGGCCGAGCAGGCCGTAGACCTCGCCGGGCTCGATGCGCAGGGTCAGGCCGTCGTTGGCGCGCTTGCCGCCCTTGTAGACCTTGGTGACGTCCTCGGCCCGGAAGGCCCAGTCGGTGGTGGTGGCGACCGTCGGCCGCGTGGACGTGGGCACGGGTGTCTCCGCTCAGGATCGAGATATAACGCGTCTGCCGCGGACACGTTATATCGCGTCTTGCCGGGAGCGCAACCACCCTCCGCCGTCAGCAGAGACCCCGAGCGGAACGCAACTGGAGCACAACGTTCCACTCGGGGTCAGATCAGCAGTTGCGTTCCACTCGGGCGGGCACCCGAGCGGGACGGCTCACCAGGTCGAGTCGCCCCGGATGACGACGTCGCTGCCGCCGTCGATGAAGACGACCTGGCCGCACAGGTGCGTGTTGACCGGGCTGATCAGCCACGCGAGGAGCTCGGCCGGGGCGTCCGGCCCCATGAACCCGTTGAGCGGCATCGGGACCACGGTGCTCATCGCCGCGCGCTTCTCCGGTGTCCCGAGCAGGTCCGCCGTCATCGGGGTCTCGACGACGCCCGGGCCGATCGCGTTCAGCGGGATCCCCGCCCCGGCCCACTCCGGTGTCGGCGCGTTCCGGCGGAGCCACCGGGCCAGGGCAGCCTTGGAGCTGCTGTAGATCATGGTCGCCAGTCCCACGTCGGCGACGTGCTGGGCGCGGGCGAGGGCGCCGGGTTCGTCGCCCGCGAGCATCGCCTCGACGAGGTCGGCGTCGGTCTGCATGAGGCTCGCCATCGAGCAGGTCACGGCGGCGCGCGGGGCCTCCGACCCGGCGAGGAGCGGGCGCAGGCCCTCGAGCGTGGCCAGGGTGCCGAAGTAGTTCACGGCCACGGTGGCCGGGGTGCCGCCCGCCAGCCCCGCGTTCGCGACGACGGCGTCGATGGTGCCGCCGGACAGCTCGCCCACCTGCGCGACCAGACCCTCGCGGCCCTCGGCCGTGGTGAGGTCCACGGTCACGTCGGCGTCGTGGAGGTCGACGCCGATCACGCGGTCCCCGCGGGCGATGAGCAGCTCCGCGAGTGCCTTGCCGATCCCGGACGCCGAGCCTGTGACGACGACGGTGCGCATGGTTCCTCCTCATCGAGAGACGACCTTGATCACGAAGGTAGGGAGGAACGGCGGGGAGCGGCATCGGACCTTTGTCCCGGCCCGGCCGACTCATCTTACCAGGGAAATTGCCGCAGAAGGCCCCCGGCTCGTCACGCGGAGCCGAGCCGGGCCGCGGGCGTCCCCGTCGGTGGATACGCTGCCGCGGGGAGGTCCGGTGCGCAAGGTCGCGGTGGGCGCGAGGCTCGCCATCACCCTGTCGGTCGTGCTCGGCGCGGTCGTCGTCGTCGTGCTCCTCGGCGTCGCCGCGCTCATCGCGGGGGGCGGGGGCCACCTCACGTTCCAGCTGCCCGTCCGGCACACCGCATCCTTCGACGTCACGGGCATCGACGTGCCCCCGCTCAGCACCCACGGCTCCGAGCTGCGCACCCCCGACGGCGACGTCGTCGAGCTGCGCGGCGTGATGGTGCCGGACCCGGCGACACTCGCCGGCGACGGTCGCTTCGGGAGCGACCTGGTCGCCGACATCGCCGCCACCGGCGCGAACGTCCTGCGCGTGCCCGTGCACCCCGGGAACTGGGCCGACGACGGCGACTACCTCTGGCGCTACCTCGACCCGATCGCGCGCTGGGCCGGCGAGGAGGGCCTGTACGTGATCCTCGACTGGCACCTCATCGGCGACGTCGCCACGGGCACCGCCCCGGAGGACCCGGAGCTGTTCGCGGCCGACCTCGACGAGACGCGCGAGTTCTGGTCGGCCGTCGCCGCGCACTTCGCGAACGCGCCGCACGTGCTGTTCGAGTTGGTCAACGAGCCGCAGGGCATCACCGCGGACGACTGGCGCGACGTCGCGGGCGAGCTCGCCGCGCTGGTCCGCGAGCAGGGCGCGAGCCAGCCCGTCATCGTCGGCGGCACGCAGTACGCGCGCGACCTGGCCTGGCTGGCCGACGGCGGCGTCGACGACGACCAGGTCGTGTACGCGACGCACGTCTACCCCATCCACGGGCGCGCCGGCTGGCAGGCGTGGTTCGGCGAGGTCACCGAGCGGTACCCGCTGCTGCTCACCGAGTGGGGCTTCCAGGACGAGAACCGCGGCGAGGGGCCCGGCTACCTCGCCGGCGACGCCGTCGGCTACGGCCGCCCACTGCTCCGGACGCTCGAGCAGGAGGGGGCGTCCGGCTGGGTCGCGTGCTGGTGGGACGACGCATGGGACCCGTCGATGTTCACGCGCGGCGACGACGACGGCCTCGGCGAGCCGACCGGCTGGGGGGCGTTCGTGCTGGCGGAGCTCGCGCGGGGCTAGCGTCGGTCCGTGGACCTCGCCGTTGACCTCGCCCACGACGCCGCCGGGACGACCCCCTGATGGACGCCGTGCTGGACGTGCTCGCCGCGTCGCCCCTGCTCACGATCTTCGTCGTCGTGGCGCTGGGCACCGCGCTCGGCGCCGTGCCGTTCGGCCCGGTGCGCTTCGGCGCGGCCGGCGCCCTGTTCGTCGGCCTGGCGGTGGGCGCGCTCGACGAGCGGCTCGGCGAGGGCCTCGGCCTGGTCCAGACGCTCGGCCTCGCGCTGTTCGTCTACACGGTCGGGCTCGCGGCGGGCAGCACCTTCTTCCGCGACCTGCGCAGACAGCTGCCGCTGATGTCCGTTGCCGTGGGCGTGATCGCGGTCGCCGCCGGCGTCGCGGCGCTGCTCGGCCCGCTCGCGGGGCTGTCGTCGCCGCTGGCGGCCGGGGCGTTCACCGGCTCGCTCACGTCCACCCCGGCCCTGGCCGCAGCGACGGCCGCGTCCGACGGCTCCGACGAGCCCGCCGTCGGCTACGCGCTCAGCTACCCGTTCGGGGTGACCGTCGCGATCGTCGTCGTGGCGGTGGTGGTGGGCCGGACCTGGACGGCGCGCCGCGACCCGCTGCCCGCGGCCGGCGTCGGACTGGTGGCGGTGACCGCGCACGTCGAGCGTGAGACCGCGATCGCCGACGTGCCGGGCTTCGCCGCGGGCGACGTCCGGATGTCCTACCTCGCGCGCGACGAGCGGACGCGCGTCATCCGACCCGACGAGCGCCTGCGCCCCGGCGACCGGGTGGTCGTGGTGGGCCCGGAGGCCGCGGTCGCCGACGCCGTCGGGCACCTGGGGCAGCAGGTCACCGAGCACCTGGCGCACGACCGGAGCGCCGTCGACAACCAGCGCTTCGTGGTCTCCGACCGGCGCGTGGCCGGCCTGACCATCGCCGAGCTCGACATCCCCGGGCGGTTCGGCGGGGTCATCACGCGCGTACGGCGCGGTGACCTGGACCTGCTCGCGCGCGACGACCTCACGCTCGAGCTGGGCGACCGCGTGCTGGCCGTGGTGCCGCGCGAGGAGCTCGGCGCGGTGTCGGCGTTCCTCGGCGACTCCGAGCGGCGGGTGTCGGAGATCGACGCCCTGACGGTCGGCGCCGGGATGGCGATCGGCCTGCTGCTCGGGCTCGTGACGATCCCGCTCGGTGGCGGCGCCTCGTTCGCGCTCGGGTCGGCGGCCGGGCCGCTGCTCGTGGGCATGGTGCTCGGCAGGCTCGAGCGCACCGGCCCGGCGGTCTGGGTGCTGCCCCGGGCGGCCAACCTGACGATCCGTCAGCTCGGGCTGCTCTTCTTCCTCGCCGCCGTGGGCCTCGCGTCGGGGCAGGCGTTCGCGTCGCAGGCGTTCACCGCGACGGGTGCGCGCGTCGCGGCCGTCGGCGTGGCGGTCGTCGCGGTGGCCGCCGTCGCGATGGTGCTCGGGGCGAAGCTCGTCGGGGCCAGCGCGCCGCGCGCGGCGGGGGCGCTCGCGGGCATGGTCGGTCAGCCGGCGGTGCTGGCCTACGCGGGGTCGCGGGTCACCGACGAGCGGGTGGAGGCCGGCTACGCCGCGATCTTCGCGCTCGGGATCATCGTGAAGATCCTGCTGGTACAGGTGCTCGTGGGGCTCTGACCCGACCGGCTCACGGGAACCACGACCACGCCTTCTCGGCCGCCGCGAGCGCCCGCGGAGCCAGGCCGTGCTCGTCGAACGGCTCCGCCTCGAACCTGCGGTTGCGGCCGCTGCCGGCCGTGCGCCAGACCGCGACCGCGCGCCCGCCCACCACGACGGTCGGGCGGAACACCCCGTTGCCGCCGGGGACCACGCGGTCGGCGTGCTCGGCGGGGAGGGTCGCGGTGCGGTCGGCGTAGCCGAGGATCAGCTCGTCGAAGCCGGGGAGCAGCAGCACCGTGCGTCGTGCGGGCGTGCGCAGGCCGTCGTAGGCCTCGAGGGTCTCCGGCGCGAGCAGGTGTTCCGTGCCGGCGACGTCGATCGCGGCGAGGCGGTCCCGGACCGCGGCGATGCCCCGGCGGGCCTCGCCGAGCGACAGGGAGCCCCAGCGCGCGAGGTCCGCCGCGGTGGCGGGGCCGTGGCCCGTGAGGAACCGCAGCGCGAGCTCGGCCAGGGATTCCTCACGGTCGAGCTGCCGCGGCTCGGGCACGTGCTCGGCGACGAGCACGAAGCACTGGTCGGTCCCGCGGTAGGGACCGAGGCAGAGCACGCCGCGCTGGGCCAGCTCGGCGATGAGGTGGTAGCCGCGGCCGTTGGCCGGGGCCAGGCCGGCGTCCTCCCAGACGGCGAGGAGCTCGGCGCGCGTCAGGGCCGTCCCGGCGAGCGC
>JAEZBT010000134.1 GCA_023426865.1 Actinomycetes bacterium | reverse complement strand
CGTGTGGGGCGGGACGCGCGACCCGATGGCGGCCCTGCGCCGCCGCAGCGGGGAGCACGGCGACGCGGCCTCGATGGCCACCGGCGCCCGTCCGGGCCGGGCCTCGACGGATGCGCTGCGTGCCAGTCGCACGCTCGCTCCGCAACGACGCAGCGTGGTCTTCGAGGTGGTCGTGCGGCTGCTCTTCCACTCGATGGTGGTCGTGGCGCTGTTCCTGCTGTTCAGCGGCCACAACCTGCCGGGCGGCGGCTTCGCGGCCGGCCTCCTCGTCGGGATCGCGCTCGTGGTGCGGTACCTCGTCGGTGGTCGGTACGAGCTGGGTGAGGCCGCTCCGGTCCACCCGGGCCTCCTCCTCGGCAGCGGCCTGTTCCTGTCGGCCGGCGTCGGGATGGGCGCGCTGCTCTTCGGCGGCACGGTGCTGCAGAGCGTGATCATCGAGATGACGCTCCCGGTGTTCGGCGAGGTCAAGCTCGTCACGTCGCTATTCTTCGACATCGGGGTGTTCCTCGTCGTCGTCGGGCTGGTGCTGGACCTGCTGCGCAGCCTGGGCGCGGAGATCGACACGCAGGCCGAGGCCGAGGCGCGCGCCGAGGGCAGCCCGGTGGGCGCGGCCGCGACGACCGCGGAGACCGTCACCGGCGGGGGCGGCGGCCCCGAGGCGCAGGCGTCGGGCGAGGCGGTGACCCGATGATCGACATGAGCCCGAACCTCACCCTCGTCGCCGTGATCGTCGTGCTCGTCGCCGCGGGCGTCTACCTGCTGCTCGAGCGGAGCCTCACCCGCGTGATCATCGGGGTGATCCTGCTCAGCAACGGGATCAACCTGCTCTTCATGGTCGCCGGCGGACGCGCCGGTGGCCCGCCGATCGTGGGCATGACGCCCGAGGAGGAGATGAGCGACCCGCTGCCCCAGGCGATGGTGCTCACGGCGATCGTCATCACGCTCGGGGTCAGCGCGTTCCTCGCGGCCCTCGCCTACCGGTCCTGGCAGCTCAACCGCCACGACGAGGTGCAGGACGACCTCGAGGACCGTCGCGTCGCGAGCCGTGCCGCCGCCGACCGGGCCGCCTACGAGGACCTCGACCAGGCGAGCGACGTCACCCTCGACGAGGAGGCCGCCGAGGTCCACGACGAGACGGTGCACGAGGAGGCGCTCGCCGAGAACGCCGCCCGCGAGGCCGCCGCCCGCGAAGCCGCCGCCGGGGGGGAGGGACGACGTGGCTGACCTCGCCTGGCTCGTGCCCCTGCCCGTGGTGCTGCCGTTGTCCGCCGCCGGCCTCGCGCTCGCGATGTGGCGCAGCCGGCGCGCGCAAGGGGTCATCAGCCTGACCGCGCTGTCGCTGGTGCTGGCGGCGGCCATCACGCTGCTCGTCGCCGTGGACGACGGCCCGCTCGTCGTGGACGTCGGCGGCTGGGCCGCGCCCGTGGGCATCGACCTCGTGGCGGACCGGCTCTCCGCGCTGATGCTGACCGTGTCCTCGGCCGTGCTCCTCGGCGTCCTCGTGTACTCCCTGTCGCAGGGCGACCAGGAGGGCCGCGAGGAGACGCCCGTCGCGATCTTCCACCCGACCTACCTGGTGCTGGCCGCGGGCATCGGCAACGCCTTCCTGTCCGGCGACCTGTTCAACCTCTACGTCGGCTTCGAGATCCTGCTCGTCGCCTCGTACGTGCTGATCACGCTGAGCGGCACGGGCGAGCGGGTGCGTGCCGGCACGATCTACGTGGTCGTGTCGCTGGCATCGTCGATGGTGTTCCTGCTGGCCGTGGCCCTGGTCTACGCCGCGACGGGCACGGTCAACCTGGCCCAGCTCGCGGTGCGCCTGCCCGACGTCGACCCCGGCGTCGCCTTCGCGCTGCAGCTCCTGCTGCTGCTGGCGTTCGGGATCAAGGCGGCCGTCTTCCCGCTGTCGGCCTGGTTGCCGGACTCCTACCCGACGGCGCCGGCCCCGGTCACGGCGGTGTTCGCGGGCCTGCTCACGAAGGTCGGTGTCTACGCGATCATCCGGACCCAGACGCTGCTCTTCCCCGAGGGGCGCGCCGACACCCTGCTGATGTGGGTCGCCCTCGCGACCATGCTGTTCGGCATCCTGGGCGCCGTCGCGCAGAACGACATCAAGCGACTGCTGTCGTTCACCCTGGTCAGCCACATCGGCTACATGGTCTTCGGCATCGCGCTCGCGTCCGAGGCGGGGCTCGCGGCCGCGATCTTCTACGTGGTGCACCACATCACCGTGCAGACCACGCTGTTCCTCGTCGTCGGCCTGATGGAGCGCCGCGGCGGCTCGACGTCGCTCGACAAGCTGGGCGGCCTGGCGAAGCTCGCGCCCGCGCTGGCCGTCCTGTTCTTCGTCCCGGCGATGAGCCTGGCCGGCATCCCGCCCCTGTCGGGGTTCCTCGGCAAGGCGGGCCTGCTCCGGGCCGGTGTCGAGTCGGGTACCCCGATGGCGTGGGCGCTGGTCGGCGGCGCAGTCCTCACCTCGCTGCTCACCCTGTACGCCGTGGTCAAGGCGTGGAACAAGGCCTTCTGGCAGGGCGCCTCGGCCGAGCTCCCGACGACGTCGCTCCCCCGCGGCATGGTCGGTGCCACGGCCGCGATGGTGGTGCTCGGCCTCGGCATCACCGTGGTCGCCGGGCCGATGTTCGGGTACACCGAGCGTGCCGCCGAGACCCTGCGCGACCCGGACCAGTACGTCACGGCCGTGCTGCCCGACCGAGGGCGTGGGACCGGTGAGTCCGTGGACGTCACCGAGGACGCCGGCGTCGAGGCGGAGGCCGCCACCGGGGGCACCGGCACCGACGACGGGGAGGTGTCCCCGTGACGCGTCGTCGGCGCACGCTGCCCTTCTCCGTCGCCACGACGCTGTGGCTGACCGTGGCGTGGGTGCTCCTGTGGGGCACCTTCGAGATCGGGACCGTCCTCGCGGGTCTCGCGCTCGCACTCGTGGTCGCCGCCGCCTTCCGCCTGCCGACCCTGCGCGTCGACGGGCACCCGCACCTGATCTCGGTGCTGTACCTGCTGTGGCGCTTCCTGGTCGACCTCGTCGTCGCGAGCGCCCAGGTCGTCGCGCTCGCGCTGAACCCCCGGCGGCAGCCGCGCAGCGCCATCATCGGCGTGCAGCTGCGCAGCCGGAACGAGCTCTACATGACGTTGACCGCGGAGATCACGTGCCTCGTGCCGGGGTCGGTGGTCGTCGAGGCGCACCGGACCACCGGCATGCTCTACGTGCACGTCCTGGACCTCGGCATCTCGCACGGTGTCGAGGCCGCGCGGCAGCACGTCCTCGACACCGAGGCGCGGGTGCTGCGCGCCCTCGCCTCGGACGCCGAGCTCGCCGACGCAGGCCTGGCCCGCAACCCGCGGCACGCGCCGGCCGCACGAGAGGGGGTGCCGTCGTGACCGTCGTCGTCGTGATCACCGCGGTGCTGCTGAGCGTGGCCGCGCTGCTCGCGCTCTGGCGCGTGGAACGCGGGCCGAGCATGCTCGACCGGACGATCGCCGTCGACGTGCTCACGTCCGTGCTCGTCGTGGCGATCGCCACCTACGCGGCCTGGACGCGGCGGACCGACCTCGTGCCGGTCCTGCTCGCGCTCGCGCTCGTCGGGTTCCTGACGTCGGTGACGATCGCCCGGTTCGCCGCGGTCGAGCCCGAAGGCGAGGGTCGCGTGCTCAGCCGCGAAGAGGCCGACGCGCTCGAGGCTGCCCGGCAGGCCGAGGTGGACCGGGAGCTGTCCTTCGACGAGGAGCACCACGGTGGCCCGGCCGAGGGTGAGGTGGGCCGATGACCGCGGACGTGCTGCGCGACGTGGTGGCCGGTGCGCTCCTGCTCAGCGGCGCGGTCCTCGCGCTCGGGGCGGGCGTCGGGCTCGTGCGGTTCCCCGACCTGCTGTCGAGGATGCACGCCGCGACGAAGCCGCAGGTGCTTGGCCTGGTCCTGGCGCTGCTGGGGCTTTCGGTGCGGCTCGGCGGGGTGCCCGTGGTGTGGATGCTGCTGCTGGTCGTCATGTTCCAGCTGCTGACCTCCCCGGTGGCGGCGCACATGGTGGCGCGGGCGGGCTACCGCACGGGCAAGGTCGAGCCGGAGCACCTCGAGGTCGACGAGCTCACGCGTGACCTGCGGGCGGCCGAGCGTGAGCTCGGCGAGCGGGGCGAGGCGGCGGGCGCGGCCAGCGCCGAGTTGCGCGACGCCGAGGTCGCCGAGCCCACGGACGACGACGGACCGGGTGCCCGCCCGGGCGACGTCAGCGGCGCGTGAGGTACTTCGCGGCGCCGCGCGTC
The DNA here is from genome assembly GCA_023426865.1 of Actinomycetes bacterium. Classification (GTDB taxonomy): domain Bacteria; phylum Actinomycetota; class Actinomycetes; order Actinomycetales; family Cellulomonadaceae; genus Actinotalea. Next base: position 501 of record JAEZBT010000134.1, on the reverse strand, counting down.
GCGAGCACGCGGGAGAACGCGACGGCCGCACCCGTGACCGCGGCGGCGGCGGCAATCTCGGCGAACCGCGCGTCGGACTCGTCCTCGGGCTTCGGCGGCTTGTGACCGAGCGCCCGGGTCCAGACGAGGTCGATCACTCGCTGGGCCAGCCACGCGGCGGCCAGCGTCGCAACGACGCCGGCGAGCTTCGCGACGAGCGACTGCTTCGTGTCGGTCATGCCGCTCACCGTAGTCGGGCCGGGCCGTGGCCGCAGGGCGGACCGCGTGCACGGGTTCCGGCGTCCGGGGGTAGGGTCGGCGCCTGAACGACAGGGGAGCGTCGAAGGACGCTGAGAGTGCGGCAGGCCGCAGACCCTCGAACCTGATCCGGGTGATACCGGCGTAGGGAGTCGGGAATCTCAGGCCCATCGCGGTTCGCCGCGGCGGGACCCCCTCGTGGACCACGCGAGGAGGAACGGATGGCAAGCAGCAGGGCAGGGTTCCGGGCCGGCAGGGCCCGAC
>JAEZBT010000112.1 GCA_023426865.1 Actinomycetes bacterium | reverse complement strand
CGCACGGACGGCCGGGCCCCCGAGGGGACCGGGCCGCCGCCCGTGGGGGACGGGAGCTCAGGGCGTCGGGTAGTCGGTCACGAAGACCGGCAGGCCGACGCGTGTCGTGTCGGCCGCCTCGCCGACGTCGTTGACGACGTGCGTGATCGTGCCGGCCGACAGGTTGACGGTCATGACGTGGTGCAGGCGCACCCCGGGCCGCTCCGGCACCGCGAACCCGCTGGTCGTCACGATCGACGGGTCGTTCTGGTTGAAGACGTAGACACCGGCGCCGGTGACCGAGTGCCGCTGGACGTCGTCGCCCACCCGGTAGCCGGCCCAGCCGAGCGTGCCGTCGGGCTGGGTCCAGTCGGCCTGCGTGGGCGGGTCGTACGGCAGCTCGTTCTGGTAGAGCACGACCGTGCCGTCCTCGCCGTTCCAGATGGTGTTGAACTGCTGGAAGTGCTCGACGAACAGGCCGGTCGCGGTCACGCGGTCGCCGTTCACGATCACGCCGTTGGCTGCCGTGTTGGTCGCCCACCGCTCGGTGTCGCCGTTCACGCCCTCGGTGAAGCCCTCGACGCCGTGGTCGGCCCGCCACACCCACGTGTGGTCCACGAGGACGTCGTCGGCGTCGATCCGCAGCGCCACGCCCGTGCGCCCGACGTGCGGGCCGCCGACGCGGAAGTACACGTCGCTCAGCGTGATCGGGTTCGCCGCAGAGGCGCCGTGCCCGGGGCCGTGACCACGCCCGTGCCCGTGGCCGTGCCCGTGGCCGTGGCCCCGGGTGGTGCCGACGACCATGAGCGCCTCGCTGGCCTGCTCGCCGGCGTCGATCGTGACGCCCGCGACGACCACGCCCGGCACGTCCGACACGACGAGCGGCGTGGCGCCGTCGGCCGAGGTGAGCGTCGCGTGCCCCATGCCGAGGACGACCGTCCCGGGCCGGGTGACCGTGATGCTGCGGTCGATCTCGTAGACGCCGGGCGTGAGCAGGAGGTTCTTGCCGCGCGCGAGCTGGGCGTTGATCTGCCGGGCGGAGTCGTCCGGGCCCGTGACGTAGAACTGCGAGATCGGGACCGTGCGGCCGGGCGTGGGCCCGTCCGCCCAGGTGATTCCCCGGGTGTCCGTCCGCACGTCGGGCACCCGCACCTGGTAGCGGCCGCGGGCGTCGACGAACAGGTACGGCTTCTCGCGGCTGACGGGCGTCGTCTCGAGCGTCGTGTACGGCGGGTCGGGGAAGGCCGCGTCGTCGGGGGCGCCCTCGACGCCCGCGAAGACCTGGTTCCAGACCGCGTTCGACCACGAGCCGACGACCGAGTTGCGGGTGAGCCACTGCTGCTGGGAGCCGTTGACCACCGTGCCGAACCGCGAGTCGGCGATGAAGCCGCCGCTCGCGTACTGCGGGCCGGCCGTGCAGTAGTCCATGAGCGAGAAGGTGGGCTCGCCCTCGCCCGCGACGACGTCGAGGCGCCGGACCGACGCCGCCTGCGACACCGCCCAGAAGTTGGCGGTCGACCGGCAGCCGTCCTGACCCGTGCCCGAGATGTCGAGCGTGAGGTTGGACAGCGTGCGCCAGAAGTTCACCAGCGCGATGCAGTTCGGGTTGGCCGGGTCGTCGGACAGGCAGCGGTTGTAGGCCTCGATCTTGCCGGTGATGCGCACGTCGGACGGCGAGGCGCCCAGGCCCGCGACCTCCGTGTAGTAGCCGACCTTGAGCAGGAGCGGCTCCGCGTCCGTGCCGTAGGTGCCGGGCAGGAAGAGCAGGCTCCAGCGGGCGGTGCCCATCTCGTCGTCGACCTGCTGCGCGTGGACCTCGTCGACCGCGGCCTGGATGTCGGCCACCGGCATGGACGGGTCGAAGACGAGCACCTGCGGGCCGAGGTCGGTGGCCGCGCGACCGCGGTGGCCCTCGAGGCCCGTGGCCGCGGCCGAGGCCGCCGCCGAGGTGGCAGGCAGGGCGAGGGCGAGGGTGATCAGTGCGGGCAGCAGGGCGGCGGCACGGCGCCGTCGTCGGGTGTGTGACGCGTGCATGCGAGCGGTCCTCTCCGTCGAGGCGGCTCCGAGGTGACTCGTGTCACCTGGACGCTCCCACACTAGGAGCCGGACGTCTCGTGTCAAGAGGGGCGAACCGGGACCAGCCCTCGCGGTCCGACGATGGGCGCGCTCCCGAGCGGTGCGGCGCCGGCGCTCGGGCCGTCTACCGCACAAGGCATCGGATGATTGAGGCCATAGGTCCCTGCGATTTGGCACGGGCGCAGCACTACGGTCCTGGGAGGGTGCCACCGGCCCCCGGACGAGGAGGAGCTCGATGAGGATCGGCATTCCCCGCGAGTCACGACCGGGCGAAAGGCTGGTAGCCGCCAGCCCCGCCACGGTCGCCCAGCTCACGAAGCTCGGGTACGACGTCGTGGTCGAGGCCGGAGCGGGTGTGCAGGCCAGCTTCCCGGACGACCAGTACGCACAAGCCGGGGCGACCGTGGCGGACGACACCGCCGTGTGGTCCGCCGACGTGGTCACGTGCGTGAACACCCCGCCGGACAAGCGGATCAAGCAGCTGCGCGAGGGGGCCGTCCTCGTCGCGATGCTCGGGCCGCAGGCGCACCCGGAGATCGCCGAGAAGCTCAACGCGCGCGGCGTGACCGCGCTCGCGCTCGACGCCGTCCCCCGCATCTCGCGCGCGCAGGCGCTCGACGTGCTGAGCACGCTGTCGAACGTCGCCGGCTACCGGGCCGTGATCGAGGCCGCCGAAGAGTACGGCGGCATGTTCACCGGTCAGGTGACCGCCGCCGGCAAGACGGCGCCCGCGACCGTGTTCGTCATCGGCGCCGGCGTCGGCGGGCTCGCGGCCATCGGTGCCGCCAACAGCCTCGGTGCCCAGGTCCGCGCCTTCGACGTGCGGCCCGAGGTCGCCGAGCAGATCGAGTCGATGGGCGGCACGTTCGTCGCTGCGCCCGAGGCCCAGCAGGAGGTCAGCGCCGACGGCTACGCCAAGCCGCTGACGCCCGAGCAGCAGGCCGCGGCGATGGAGGTCTACGCCGCCGAGGCCAAGCGCGCCGACGTCATCGTCACCACCGCACTCGTGCGCGGCAAGGCGCCGACGACGATCACCGCCGGCATGGTCGCCACCATGCGGCCCGGCAGCGTGATCGTGGACCTCGGTGCCCCCGGTGGCGGCAACTGCGAGCTCACCGTCCCGGGCAAGAAGATCGTGACCGAGAACGGCGTCGTCATCATCGGCTACACCGACCTGACGAGCCGGATGCCCCGGCACACGTCGCAGCTCTTCGGCACGAACATCGTCCACCTCATGGCCCTGCTCACCCCGGAGAAGAACGGCGAGCTCACGCTCGACCTGGACGACCAGGTCCAGCGCGGCATGACCCTGGCGCACCAGGGCGAGGTGCTCTGGCCGCCGCCGCCGGTCTCCGTGTCCGCGGCACCCGCAGCGCCCGCCGTCACGGCGCCGGTGGTCGACCCGGAGGAGAAGGCGCGTCAGGAGGCGGCGGCCGCGGCCGCCAAGGCCCGCCGCCGGCTCATCGGTGCGGCGGTCACGGCGGCCGCCGTGATCGCCGCCGTGACGTTCTCGCCGGCGAGCTTCGTCACCGCGTTCACCGTCTTCGCGCTCGCCGTGATCGTCGGCTTCTACGTCATCAGCGGTGTCGCGCACTCGCTGCACACCCCACTGATGGCCCAGACCAACGCGATCTCCGGAATCATCCTCGTCGGCGCTCTGCTTCAGCTGGGCTCGTCGGACCTGTGGATCATGGGCATGTCGTTCGTGGCCGCGACCATCGCGTCGATCAACATCTTCGGCGGGTTCCTGGTGTCCTACCGGATGCTCACCATGTTCCGGAAGGAGGCATGAGGATGTTCCTCCACCTCATCCAGGGTCTGTACATCGTCGCCGGAGTCCTCTTCATCCTGTCCCTGGCCGGCCTGTCCAAGCAGACGACAGCGAGGACCGGCAGCATCGCCGGCATGGTGGGCATGGTGCTCGCGCTCGGTGCCACCGTCGCCCACTCGCTGTACATGTCCAACGAGGACCCGGACAACAGGCAGTCGGTCCTCGTGACCGCCGTCCTGATCGTCGCCGTCCTGGCGATCGGCGCCGTCATCGGCACCCCGATCGCCCGCAAGGTCGAGATGACGCAGATGCCGGAGCTCATCGCCGCCTTCCACTCCTTCGTCGGTATGGCCGCGGTGCTCGTCGGCTTCAACTCGTGGCTCGCCCCCGAGGGGCAGTCGGGTGCGGTGCACACCGTCGAGGTGGCCCTCGGCGTGCTCATCGGCGCCTACACGTTCACGGGGTCCGTGGTCGCCTACCTGAAGCTCTCCGCGAAGATGGGCTCGGCGCCGCTCGTCCTGCCCGGTCGGCACGTGCTGAACATCGCGGGGTTCGTGGTCTTCCTCGGCCTGATGGTCTGGCTGGTCACGCTCGACCACGACCAGGTCGGCTTCGGCCTCGCACTCGTCGCGGTGATGGCGCTCATCGGCTTCGCGCTGGGGTGGCACATGGTGGCGGCCATCGGCGGCGGCGACATGCCGGTCGTCGTGTCGATGCTGAACTCGTACTCGGGGTGGGCCGCCGCTGCCGCCGGCTTCATGCTGGGCAACAGCCTGCTCATCATCACCGGGTCCCTCGTGGGCTCCTCCGGTGCGATCCTGTCGTACATCATGTGCCGGGCGATGAACCGCTCGTTCATCTCGGTGATCCTGGGTGGGTTCGGTGCGGAGGGCGGCACGGTCGTCTCGGGCGACGCCTACCAGGGCGAGCACCGCGAGATCTTCGCCCCGGAGCTCGCGGACCTGCTCGCCGAGGCGCGGTCGGTCGTCATCGTCCCCGGCTACGGCATGGCGGTGGCCAAGGCGCAGTACCCGGTGGCCGACCTCGTCTCCAAGCTGCGCCACAACGGGGTCGAGGTCCGGTTCGGCGTGCACCCGGTCGCCGGGCGCCTGCCGGGCCACATGAACGTGCTCCTGGCCGAGGCGAAGGTGCCGTACGACATCGTGCTCGAGATGGACGAGATCAACGACGACTTCCCCGAGACGGACGTCGTGCTCGTCATCGGAGCCAACGACGTCGTGAACCCCTCCGCCCTGGACGACCCGGACTCCCCGATCGCCGGCATGCCGGTCCTCGAGGTGTGGAAGGCGCACCAGTGCGTCGTGTTCAAGCGGTCCATGGCGACCGGCTACGCCGGCGTGCAGAACCCGCTGTTCTTCAAGCCCAACACGTCGATGTTCTTCGGCGACGCGAAGGTGCAGGTCGAGGCGATCCTCGCCGCGCTGCGCGCGCGCGAGGGCGTCGCTGCCTGACGTGACGACGAGGCGTCCCCACGCGGC
>JAEZBT010000018.1 GCA_023426865.1 Actinomycetes bacterium | reverse complement strand
AGGTGAGCCGGCGCGTCGCCGAGGCGGCCGCGCTGGCCCGCCGGCACGCGCGCGCGGCGCAGGGCATGCGCTCGACGCCGGAGGCCTCGCCGGTCTACCTGGACACCCCGGCCTGAGCCCGCCCCGGCCCGACGCCGTCACCCGCACGGGTGAACAGGACGCCTCGGTCCGCAAGAACTTCTCACACGCCCCGCGGCACGGCCGATGGGCAGCCTGAGCACGGACTGCTCGACCCCCGGCCACGGATTCGGCCACCACCCGCGTGACAGGGGACCGAACCGTGTTCGACTCCGTGAGCTTCGTGGCGATGAACAGCGCCCTCGACGGTCTGTCGATGCGTCAGCGCGTCATCGCCGACAACGTCGCCAACCTGCAGACGCCCGGGTTCCAGGCCAAGCGCGTGTCCTTCGAGGCCGCGCTGGCCGACGCCGTCCGCCAGGGCACGGGCGCCGCGAGCGCCTCGGTCGCCCGCTCGCTCGAGCCGACCCGCGAGGACGGCAACAACGTCAACCTCGACACCGAGACCCTGCTGAACATCGAGACGAACCTGCGCTACGAGCTGGCCACGCGGGCGCTCGACGGCACGTTCAGCAAGCTGCGCACCGCGATGAGGACCTAATGAGCATCTTCGGCGCGATCGGGGTGGCCGGTACCGGGATGACCGTGTACCGCAAGTGGCTCGACGCCATCTCCGACAACATGTCCAACCTCAACACCGTCCGCCCCACGAACGAGGACGCGTTCCAGACCCGCTACGTGATCGCCAAGCCGATCGAGGGTGGCGGGACGCAGGTGGCCGGCATCGCGCTCGGCAGCGCCGAGGGACGCCTCGTCTACGAGCCGGGCAACCCGCTGGCCGACGCCGAGGGGTACGTGAAGTACCCGGACATCGACATGTCCAGCCAGATGACCCAGATGATCATGGCCCAGCGCGGCTACCAGGCGAACGCGGCCGTCGTCGACCGGGCCACCGCGGCGTACCAGGCCGCCCTCCAGATCGGTCGTGCGTGATGAGCATCCCCCCGATCGCAGGCATCTCCGGCTTCGGCGGGGTCCCCGGCGCCTCGGCGGTCGACGCGCTCTCCGGCCTCGCCGGCGTCACGGGCGCCACCGGCACGACGGCGGCCGGCGCCACGGGCGCGACCGGCGCGTTCTCCCTCACGAGCTTCGCCGACGCCCCGTCGGCCGTCGACTCGCTCCAGGCGCTGCAGTCGAACGCCACCGCGCTCGGCATCAAGGCCGTCACCGGTGACCTGGACGACGTGCACGACTACACGATCGCGGCGAGCCAGGCGAGCGTCGCGCTCGAGCTCACCGTCGCGATGCGCAACAAGGCCGTCGAGGCGTTCACCGAGATCATGAGGATGCAGGCCTGATGGCAGCTCAGCTCAACGGACTGCTCGGGCGCCTCCAGGCGACCCTCCGCCAGTTCAGCATCGCCCAGAAGACCTTGGGCCTCATCGGCATCGCCGTCCTCGTGCTGGGCGGTCTCGCGCTCTCGTCGTGGCTGGGCAAGCCGACGATGAGCCCGCTGTTCGCGAACCTCTCCAGCTCCGACGCGAGCGCCATCGTCGACCACCTCGAGTCCGCGGGCGTCTCCTACGAGCTCACCGACGGCGGCAAGACGATCCTCGTGCCCGCCGACAAGATGTACGCGATGCGCCTCGAGGTCGCGGCCGCCGGCCTGCCGACCGCGTCCGAGGGCGGCTACTCGCTCCTCGACGACATGGGCATGACCTCTTCGGACTTCCAGCAGCAGGTCACCTACCAGCGGGCTCTCGAGGGCGAGCTCTCGCGGACCATCGGCGCGATCAGCGGCGTCGAGGCCGCGACCGTCAAGCTCGCGCTCCCCGAGGACAGCGTCTTCGTCGACGAGACCCCCGACCCGACGGCGTCGGTCTTCATCCGCACGACCCCCGGCACGCGGATGGACGCCGCCAAGGTGCAGTCGATCGTGCACCTGGTCTCCGCGGGCATCGAGGGCATGGACCCGGCCGACGTCGCGGTCATCGACGCGAACGGCGAAGTCCTCTCCGCGGTCGGTGGCAGCGCGGCGGACGGCCTGCGCGACGGGCAGACCGGCGAGTACGAGGCGCGCGTGCAGACGGGCGTCCAGGCGATGCTCGACAAGCTCGTCGGCCCGGGCAACGCCGTCGTCCGCGTGACCGCCGAGCTCGACTTCGACCAGACCGTCCGGACCACCGAGACCGTCGAGACCGACCCCGAGGCCCCGCCGGTCTCGTCGACGACCGAGACCGAGGAGTACACGGGCAACGGCTCGACCGACGGCGGCGTGCTGGGCCCGGACAACATCGCGGTGCCGGTCGAGGGCGACGGCGCAGGCGAGTACCGCCGCGAGTCCGAGACCGTGAACAACCCGTACGACACCGTGACCGAGCAGCTGACGACCGCCCCCGGGGGCGTCCGGCGCCAGTCGGTGTCCGTGGTCGTGGCCGAGGACGCCGGCGGCGACCTCGACCTCGCCGAGCTCGAGGCGGCCGTGGCCGCGGCGGCGGGCGTGGATCCGGAGCGCGGCGACGTCGTCTCCGTGACGCGGATGGCCTTCGACACGACGACCGCCGAGGAGGCGGAGGCCGCGATCGCCGAGGCCGAGGAGGCCGTGCAGGCCGCCCAGTCCCGGGAGCTCATCAAGCAGGCCGCCGTCGCGCTGGCGATCATCATCGGCATCGCCGTCCTCGCGTTCCTCGCCGCGCGGCGCAGCAGGCGCGCCCGCCGCGAGGCGCTCGACCTGGGTGTGCTGCAGCTCCTCGAGGCACGCAAGGCCGAGGCGCTGGGCGAGCCCGTCGAGGTGCCGGAGCTCCCGGCCGCGGTCCGGCAGGCGGCCGTGCGCGACGAGCTCGAGGCCCGCCGTGAGGACGTCCTGGCGCTCGCCGCCGAGCAGCCGGCCGAGGTGGCCGAGGTGCTGCGGTCCTGGCTCGTGGGTGGTCGTCGCTGATGGCCGGGACCGCGATGCTCACCGGCACGCAGAAGGCCGCGTTGCTGCTGATCCAGCTCGGCCGCGAGCAGGCCGCGCGCGTGATGTCGCAGCTCGAGGAGAGCGAGATCGAGGAGCTGACCACGGAGATCGCGCGGCTGGACCGCGTCGACCCCAAGGTCGCCCAGGCCGTGCTCGAGGAGTTCTACGACACGTCCATCGGCGGCAGCGGCGGTGCCGGCGGCCTCGGCTTCGCGCAGAAGGTGCTCGAGGCGTCGCTCGGCCGCGAGCGTGCCTCGACGATGATGGAGCGCCTCACCACGACTCTCCAGGGCCAGCCGTTCGAGTTCCTCCAGCACGCCGACGCACGGCAGGTCGTCTCGCTGCTGTCCGGCGAGCACCCCCAGACCATCGCGCTGGTGCTGGCGCACCTGCGGCCCGACCACGCGTCGGCCATCATCACCGGCCTGCACCCGTCCATCGCGGGCGACGTCGCGCACCGCATCGCGCTCATGGAACGCGCCTCGCCCGACGTCGTCACCGTCGTGGCGGAGAACCTCCAGCGCAAGGCGTCCGCGGTGCTCACCCCGCAGGAGATGGCAGCGGTCGGCGGCGTCCAGCCGCTCGTCGACATCATCAACCGCACGGACCCGACGACCGAGAAGATCATCCTCGAGAGCCTCGAGGCCCGTGACACCTCTCTCGCGGAGGAGGTGCGCAGCCGGATGTTCGTGTTCTCCGACATCGTCCTGCTCGAGGAGCGGGCCATCCAGCTCGTGCTCCGCGGCGTCGAGACGAACATCCTGGCCACGGCGCTCAAGGGCGTCGAGGGCGACGTGCGCGACAAGATCATGCGCAACCTGTCCGAGCGCGCACGCGAGAACCTCGACGAGGAGATGGACCTGCTCGGTCCGGTGCGCCTGTCGCTGGTCGAGGAGGCCCGCGCGAACGTCGTGCAGGTCATCCGGCGTCTGGAGGAGTCCGGCCAGATCGTCATCCGGCGCGAGGGCGAGGACGAGTATGTCGCCTGACGCCACCACGGCCGCCCTGCGGTTCACGCCCGCGCCGATCTCCGCCGACCACCGGGTCGACGGCGAGCGCGCGGGCTACGCCGCGG
>JAEZBT010000439.1 GCA_023426865.1 Actinomycetes bacterium | reverse complement strand
CCCCCCCCGGCGCGCCCCCCCCCGTGTTGGGGGGGGGGGGGGGGGGGGACGGCCGGGGCGCGAGGTCAGTGGTGCACGTACTCCTCACCGGTGGCGATGTAGATCACGCGGCTGGCGACGGACACGGCGTGGTCGCCGAAGCGCTCGAAGTAGCGCGCCGCGAGCGTGACGTCGACGAGCTGCTGCGGGCTGAGGTCGAAGGTGCCGCCGAGCGTCGCGCTGAAGGTCTCCTGGTGCAGCCGGTCGAGCAGGTCGTCGTCCTCGTCGATGGCGCGGGCCATGTCGGCGTCCCGCGCCTCGAGCACGGCGGTCACCTCGCCGGCGATGCGGACCGCGGCCGCGTGCAGCTGGTGGAACAGGTCGGTGAGCGGCTCGGGGACCATCGGCGCCGGGTAGCGCAGGCGCGCGAGCTCGGCCAGGTGGCGGGCCAGGTCGCCCATCCGCTCCAGGCTCGCGCTCATCCGCAGCGCCGAGATGACGGTGCGCAGGTCGCTCGCGACGGGCTGCTGCTGCGCGATGAGCAGCACGCACCGCTCGTCGAGGTCCCGCTCCATCGCGTCGATCGCCCGGTCCGCCTCGATCACCTGCTCCGCGAGCGCGAGGTCCGCGGTCAGGAGCGCGGTGCCCGCGCGGTCGATCGCCGTCTCGACCAGCCGGCTCATGGCCTCCAGGTCGTGGCCGAGCGCTTCCAGCTCGGCGATGAATACCTGCCGCATCTCGTCCTCTCGTCCGACGTCGCCCAGGATGGCTCCACCGCGTGAACGGTTCGCCACGGCCAGGTGAACTCTTGGCAGACGCTAGTCGGCCAGGCGGACCCGTGCGCATCCGCCGCGCATACGCTGACGTCGTGATCGACGGAGTGGCCGTGCTCGCCGCCGGCTTCGTGGGGCTCCTCGTGGGCCTGGTCGCCGGCGTGGCGTTCCGCCTCAGCGAGCGCTCCCTGCGCGGCGCGCCCAGCGCCCCGGCCCAGGAGCCGGAGCTGTCGGAGGACGTCGCACGTCTGCTCGAGGTGCTGCCCTTCGACGCGGTCGTGACGACGACGGACCTGCGCGTCGTGCGCGCGAGCGCGGCCGCCCGGGCCCACCGCATCGTCAGCGGCGACCGCGGGGTGAACGCGGTCGCCCAGCGGCTGCTGTCGGACGTCGCGGCCGACGGTGAGAGCCGGGACATCGAGCTCGAGCTGCCCGCGCCGACGCTGGGCCGCGGCCCGGTACCGCTGCGCATGCGTGCCGTGCCGCTCGGCGTCCGACACCTGCTGCTGCTGACGGAGGACCGCGCCGAGGCGCGCCGGGTCGAGGCCGCCCGCCGGGACTTCGTCGTCAACGCCTCCCACGAGCTCAAGACGCCCGTCGGCGCGCTGGCCCTGCTGGGCGACGCCGTCGCGGAGGCCGCGGACGACCCCGAGGCGGTGAAGCGGTTCGCCGAGCGCATCCAGGTGGAGTCCCGACGGCTCGCCGCACTGGTGCGCGACATCCTGGAGCTGTCGCGCGTGCAGTCCGAGGGCGCGTTCGAGTCTGCCGAGGAGCTCGACGTCGCCGCCGTCGTCGCCGAGGCGGTCGACCGCAGCCGGACCACCGCGACGGCGCACCACATCACGCTCGAGTCGAGCGGGCCCACCGCGACCGTGCTGGGTGACCACCGCATGCTCGTGACGGCCGTGCGCAACCTGCTCGACAACGCCGTCACGTACTCCGAGCCCGGCACGCGCGTGGCGGTCGCGACGTCCCTGGACGCCGACGACGGGACGGTGGACATCGCCGTCGTCGACCAGGGCATCGGCATCCCGGCGTCCGCGCAGGCCCGCGTGTTCGAGCGGTTCTACCGCGTGGACCCGGCGCGCGCCCGCGACACCGGCGGCACGGGCCTCGGGCTGAGCATCGTCAAGCACGTCGTCGCCGATCACGGGGGAGAGGTGACCCTGTGGTCGGAGCCCGGCCACGGCTCGACCTTCACCATCCGCCTGCCCCTGTCCCCGGGCGAGGCCCCGACCACCGAACCGGAAGGTGCCGCATGACCCGCATCCTCGTCGTGGAGGACGAGCTCTCCTACCGCGAGCCCCTCGCCTACCTCCTGAAGAGGGAGGGGTACGACGTCGTCGAGGCCGCGACGGGCGACGCCGCGCTCGAGCGGTTCGCCGACGGCGGCGCCGACCTCGTGCTGCTCGACCTCATGCTCCCGGGCATGAGCGGGACCGACGTGTGCCGCGAGCTGCGCCGGCGCAGCGACGTCCCGGTCATCATGCTGACCGCGAAGGCCAGCGAGATCGACAAGGTGGTCGGCCTGGAGATCGGGGCCGACGACTACGTCACCAAGCCCTACTCGTCCCGCGAGCTCCTCGCGCGCATGCACGCCGTGCTGCGCCGTCGTGGTGCGGCGCCGGCGTCCGAGGGGCCGGACGTCCTCGCCGTCGGCCGGGTGCGCCTGGACCCGGACCGGCACGTGGTGGAAGTGGACGGGCAGCCGACGCCGTTCCCGCTCAAGGAGTTCGAGCTGCTGGAGCTCCTGCTGCGCAACGCCGGCCGCGTGCTGACCCGCGCGCAGCTCATCGACCGTGTCTGGGGCTCGGACTACGTCGGCGACACCAAGACCCTCGACGTCCACGTCAAGCGCATCCGGGCGAAGATCGAGCCCGACCCTGCCAACCCGGTGCACCTGCTCACCGTCCGGGGCCTGGGTTACAAGGTCGCCGACGACTGACGCTCCACCTGAACGCTCGCCGGCCGTTCACCCGGGGTTCAGCGCCCGACGGCGCTCCGGTCACCCGCCGCTCCTAGCGTCGGCCCCGGCCGCCTGCGCACCGCGGGCGGTGGACGCGACAGGACGGACAACCGTGAAGCCTTTCCGACAGAAGTTCGGCATGATCGCCGCGTTCGGCGCCCTCGCGCTGACCCTGGCCGCCTGCTCGGGCGACGCCACCGGCGACACCACCACCGACCCCACCATCGACACCGAGGCCACCAGCACGCAGGCCCTCAGCGGTGACCTGGTCGGGGCGGGCGCCTCCTCGCAGGAGTCGGCGATGGCGGCCTGGGTCGCCGGCTTCCAGGCGGCCAACCCCGACGTGACCGTCTCCTACGACCCGGTCGGCTCGGGCGGAGGCCGCACCCAGTTCACCGAGGGTGGTACCGCGTTCGGTGGTACCGACGCGGCGCTCGACGAGGAGGAGTGGGCACTCGCCGAGGCGCGCTGCGCCCCGGGCGTCCCCGCCGAGCTGCCCCTGTACATCTCCCCGATCGCCGTGGCGTTCAACCTGCCCGGCATCGACTCGCTGAACATGTCCCCGGAGACGATCGCGGGCATCTTCAACGGGGGGATCACGTCGTGGGACGCGCCGGAGATCGCCGAGGCGAACCCCGACGTCGACCTGCCGGCCCTCGCCATCACGCCGGTCAACCGTTCCGACGAGTCCGGGACGACCGAGAACTTCACCGAGTACCTCGCGGCCGCCGCGGGTGACGCCTGGCCGCACGAGGCTAGCGGTGACTGGCCGGTCTCGGGCACGCAGTCGGCCCAGGGCACCTCGGGCGTGATCCAGACGACCCAGTCCGCCGAGGGCGCGATCACCTACGCGGACGCCTCGAAGGTCGGCACGCTCGGCACGGTCGCGGTCCAGGTCGGCGAGGACCACGTCCCGTACTCGCCGGAGGCCGCCGCCGCGGTCGTCGACGCGTCGCCGCTCGCCGAGGGCCGCGCGGAGACCAGCCTCGTGCGGGAGCTCGAGCGCGACACCACCGCGTCGGGGGTGTACCCGATCGTCCTGGTGTCCTACACGATGGCCTGCACCCGGTACGAGGACGCCGGCACCGGCGCGCTCGTCCAGGCGTTCCTCACCTACGTCGCGAGCGAGGAGGGCCAGCAGGCCGCGGCCGAGGCCGCCGGCTCCGCCCCCATCTCGGCCGACATGCGCGCCGCCGTCATGGAGATCGTCGACTCGATCGCCTGAGTCGCACCCCACCGCCTGCGGGGCGGCCGGTCACGGACCGGCTGCCCCGCAGTGTTCCGCCTCTGTTCACCCTGTGTTCACCCGGCGGCGACGTCGGCGTTCCGGCCGTTCCTACGCTGGTCGGCAGAGGCGACCGCCTCGCCCATGATCGGAGGACCGTGACACGACGCCGGACGGCGCTCGCGCTCGCGCTCGCAGTGACCACAGCCGCATCGCTGACCGCGTGCGGCTCGGACGATCCCATCAACCACCCGTGGCGCCCGGGCGGGAGCGCCCCCGGAGCGCAGGCGCCGGTCGCCCAGGGGGACCTCTCGGGCAGCCTCGCCGCCGCCGGCGCGTCGTCGCAGGAGTCGGCGATGCAGGCCTGGGCGGCCGGCTTCCAGGCCGCGTACCCCGACGTCGTCGTCAGCTACGACCCGGTCGGTTCGGGCGGCGGGCGGACGCAGTTCGTCGAGGGCGGCATCGCGCTCGCGGGCAGCGACGCCCCGCTCGACGACGCGGAGCTCGCGGCGGCGCGGGAGCGGTGCGCCCCGGGCGACGTCGCCGAGCTCCCGCTGTACGTCTCCCCGATCGCCGTCGTGTTCAACCTCGACGGCGTGGCGAGCCTGAACATGTCGCCCGCGACGGTGGCGGGCGTCTTCGCGCGGACCATCACGCGCTGGGACGCCCCCGAGATCGCGGCGGAGAACCCGGGCGTCGCCCTGCCCGACCTCGCGATCACGCCCGTGACGCGGTCCGACGAGTCGGGCACCACGGAGAACTTCACCGAGTACCTGGCCGCCGGGGCGCCCGAGGCGTGGCCGTACGAGCCGAGCGGGAACTGGCCGCTCGACGGCGGCCAGTCCGCCCAGGGCACGTCCGGTGTCGTGCAGACCGTGACCGACGGCACCGGCACCATCGGCTATGCGGACGCGTCCAAGGCCGGGACGCTCGGGACCGTCGCGCTCGGCGTCGGCGACACGTACGTACCGTTCTCGCCCGAGGCGGCCGCGGCGCTCGTCGACGTGTCGCCGCGCGCGGAGGGCCGCCCCGCGACGAGCCTCGTCGTCGAGCTCGACCGGACCAGCACGGACCCCGGCACCTACCCGCTCGTCCTCGTCTCGTACACGCTCGCGTGCGCGGCGTACGACGACGCCGCCGACGCCGAGCTCGTCGCCGCGTTCCTGTCCTACGTGGCGAGCGAGGAGGGCCAGGCCATGGCGGCGTCGGCCGCGGGCTCGGCCCCCGTCTCGCCCACCCTGCGCGAGCAGGTCCTCGCGGTCGTGGAGGGGATCGCGCCATGAGCGGGCCGCAGCGTCAGGTCGGCAAGGCGGACCCGGAGGCCACACCTGCGACGACGGTGCCGAGCGTCCGCGGCGGCTCCCACGACCGCGCCGGCCGGGCCTTCCGGTGGGCGGCCACGGGCTCCGGCGTCCTCATCCTCGCCGTGCTCGCGGCCGTCGCGGGCTTCCTGCTGCTCGAGGCGTGGCCCGCACTCTCGGCCGACCGCGAGGACCTCGCCGCGATCAGCTGGATCCCCGACGACGGCTCGCTGCTCGGCTACGTGGGCCCGCTGGTCTTCGGCACGGTGGTCGCCGCGCTGCTGGCGCTCCTGCTGGCCGTCCCGGTCGCCATCGGGATCGCGCTGTTCATCTCGCACTACGCGCCGCGGCGACTCGCCGACGTCCTCGGTTACCTGGTCGACCTGCTGGCCGCGATCCCGAGCGTCGTGTACGGCCTGTGGGGCGGTCTGTGGCTCGCCCCGCGCCTCCAGGGCGTGTGGAGCTGGCTGGCGGACAACCTCGGGTTCATCCCGTTCTTCCAGGGTCCGGCCGCGACGCCGCCCCGTGTGATGATGACCGTCGGCGTCGTGCTCGCCGTGATGATCCTGCCCATCGTGACGGCCGTCTCCCGCGAGGTCTTCCTGCAGACGCCGCGCCTGCACGAGGAGGCCGCGCTCGCGCTCGGGGCGACCCGCTGGGAGATGGTCCGGATGGCCGTCCTGCCGTTCGGGCGCTCGGGCGTGATCAGCGCGTCGATGCTCGGCCTCGGCCGCGCGCTCGGCGAGACGATGGCCGTCCTGATGATCCTGTCGCCGGGGCTCACCTACGACCTGGCGCTCCTCATGGCTGGCCGTCACCAGACGATCGCCGCGAACATCGCGCTGCAGTTCCCCGAGGCGAACCCGCTCGGCGTCAGTGCGCTCGTCGCCACCGGGCTGGCCCTGTTCGTCATCACCCTGCTCGTCAACATGGCGGCCCGCTGGGTCGTCTCCCGCCGGGCCGCCTTCTCGGGAGCGAACTGATGGTCGCCCTCACCCGCACGGATGCCGCGCCCCCGACGACGCGCGAGCTGCTCACCCGGCCGGACCGCCGCCGGCACGCCGTCGACCGCGTGATGCGGGTCGTCGTGACCATCGCCTTCCTCATCGCGATGGTCCCGCTGGTCTCGCTCGTGTGGATCGTCATCGCCGAGGGTTACCAGCGGCTGAGCCCGTACTTCCTGGTCGTGTCGATGCGCGGGGTCTTCGGAGGCATGGACGCCGGCGGGATCTACCACGCGATCGCCGGCACCCTGCTGGTCACCGGCGCGGCCGCGGTCATCTCCGTGCCCATCGGCATGATGACCGCCGTCTACCTGGTCGAGTACGGGCGGGGGGCCCTGGCACGGGCCGTGACGTTCTTCGTCGACGTGATGACGGGCATCCCGTCGATCGTCGCAGGCCTGTTCGCGTACGCGCTCTTCGCGATCTTCCTCGGGCCGGGCGTGCGCATGGGCGTGGCGGGCGCCGTCGCGCTGTCGGTCCTGATGATCCCTGTGGTGGTCCGCTCCACCGAGGAGATGCTGCGCCTGGTGCCCAACGAGCTGCGTGAGGCCTCGTTGGCCCTCGGGGTGCCGAAGTGGCGCACGATCGTCAAGGTCGTGCTGCGGACGTCGGCTGCGGGCATCGTCACCGGCGTGATGCTGGCGGTCGCCCGCGTCATCGGCGAGACCGCGCCCCTGCTCATCACGCTCGGCGTCGTCGACTCGATCAACTACGACCTGTTCGACGGCCGGATGATGACGCTCCCGGTGTTCATCTACCGCCAGTACTCGCAGGGCCTGGTCCCGTGCCGTGCGGACCAGCTCGACTGCATCGCCACCGTCAACTTCGACCGGGCCTGGGCCGCCGCGCTCGCCCTGGTCGTCATCGTGCTGCTGCTCAACCTGTTGGCGCGCGTCGTCGCGCGGCGTTTCGCCCCGGCCAAGGGGCACTGAGGAGAACCATGGCCCAGCGCATCGACGTCAAGGACCTCGACGTCTTCTACGGCGACTTCCGCGCCGTGGCGGACGTGTCGATGGTGATCGAGCCGCGGTCCGTCACCGCGCTCATCGGACCGTCCGGGTGCGGCAAGTCCACCTTCCTGCGGACCCTCAACCGGATGCACGAGGTCATCCCGGGTGCGCACGTGCAGGGCACGGTGCTCGTCGACGGCGTGAACCTCTACGACCGCGACGTCGACCCGGTCGCCGTCCGGCGGCAGATCGGCATGGTCTTCCAGCGGCCCAACCCGTTCCCGACGATGTCGATCGCGGAGAACGTGCTCGCGGGGGTGCGGCTGAACGACCGCCGCATCTCGAAGTCGGACGCGGCCGACCTCGTGGAGTCCTCCCTGCGCGGGGCGAACCTGTGGAAGGAGGTCAAGGACCGGCTCAACCGCCCGGGGTCCTCGCTGTCCGGCGGCCAGCAGCAGCGGTTGTGCATCGCGCGCGCGATCGCCGTGAAGCCGCAGGTCCTGCTCATGGACGAGCCCGCCTCCGCCCTCGACCCGATCTCCACGTTGGCCATCGAGGAGCTCATCGCGGAGCTGAAGAACGACTACACGATCGTCATCGTGACGCACAACATGCAGCAGGCCGCGCGGGTGAGTGACCGGACCGCATTCTTCAACGTCACGGAGGCCGGCGAGCCGGGTCGGCTCGTCGAGATGGACGACACCGGGACGATCTTCTCCGTCCCGTCGCAGAAGGCCACCGAGGACTACATCTCGGGTCGTTTCGGCTGATCCCGGCCGTGCGGTGCCCCTGACCTGCGCAAACATTGACGACGCCGCTCGGGCGTCACCGTGGGCGTGGTAGACTGGGCATCCGCGAAAGGGGACGCCTCCACATGACTTTCACCGTAGGCGAGACTGTCGTCTATCCGCATCACGGCGCAGCGCTCATCGAGGAGATCAAGACCCGCACCATCCGCGGCGAGGACAAGCTCTACCTCAAGCTCAAGGTCGCCCAGGGTGACCTGACCATCGAGGTCCCGGCCGAGAACGTCGATCTTGTCGGCGTCCGCGACGTCGTGGGCGCCGAGGGGCTCGAGCGCGTGTTCGACGTCCTGCGCGCGCCGTACACGGAGGAGCCGACGAACTGGTCCCGCCGGTACAAGGCCAACCTCGAGAAGCTCGCCTCGGGCGACGTCATCAAGGTCGCCGAGGTCGTCCGCGACCTGTCCCGGCGTGACGCGGACCGCGGCCTGTCGGCCGGCGAGAAGCGCATGCTCGCCAAGGCCCGCCAGATCCTCGTCTCCGAGCTCGCGCTCGCGGAGCACACCGAGGAGGACAAGGCCGAGGCCATCCTCGACGAGGTCCTCGCGTCCTGACTCCGGGCGCGTCCCCGCCCGCCCGCTGATGCGCGCCGTCGCGATCCTCACCGCGGCCGGCTCCGGCACGCGGCTCGGTCGTGCCATCCCGAAGGCGCTCGTCCCGCTGGGCGGCGTCCCGCTCGTCGTCCGGGCGGCGCACGCGCTCGTGTCCTCCGGCGTCGTGCGGCGGGTCGTCGTG
>JAEZBT010000435.1 GCA_023426865.1 Actinomycetes bacterium | reverse complement strand
GTCGGGCGGCGAGCGGCGCCGCCTGCTGCTCGCTCGCGCGCTCCTGTCGCCCGCGGGCGTGCTCCTGCTCGACGAGCCGACCGAGCACGTCGACTCGGGCGCCGACGAGCTGCTCGCCGCCCTCCTGGACGGCACGCTGACCGGCGGCCGTGGCGTCGTCGTGGTCACGCACCGGCCGGGCGGGCTCGAGGCGGCGGACGAGGTGATCCTGCTGGACGAGACGGGTACCGTGCGGGCACGAGGTCGGCACGAGACGCTCGCCGCGAGCGGCGCCTACCCTGCGGAGGAGTGGCGATGAGCACGCAGACCGGCCGGCGCGACGGCGGCAAGGGCGGCCGCGGCGACCGCCGCGAGGGGTCGTTCGCGGCCGCGGACCTCCTCCAGGCGGCTCTGGGCCTCGCCTCGGACCTCGACCTGCCGACGGTGCTCCAGCGCTTCGTGGCGGCCAGCGCCAACCTCACCGGTGCCGCCTTCGCGGCCATCAACGTCCTCGACGCCCGCGGGCGCTCGACGACGTTCGTCCACTCGGGCGTCGACGAGCGGCTCTCGAGCCTCATCGGGCGCTCGCCGCACGCGATCGGCGTCCTCGGCGCGATCCCCTCGCACGGCACGCTGCGCCTCGACGACCTGACGCACCACCCGGCGTTCAAGGGCTTCCCGGCCAACCACCCCCAGATGGGCCCGTTCCTCGGGACCGCGGTGCGGGTCCGCGACCGCGTGTTCGGCTACCTGTACCTGTCGGACAAGCCCGGCGGCTTCACCGACGACGACGACGACATCGTGCTCACGCTCGCCGCCGCCGCGGCCGTGGCGATCCAGAACGCCCAGCTCTACGCCGCGTCCGAGCGCCGTGAGCACTGGCTGCGCGCCGGGCAGCAGATCACGACGATGCTGCTGTCGGGCGCCGAGCAGGAGGAGGTGCTCGCGCAGATCGCCGCGTCGTCGCGGGAGGTCGCGCGGGCGGACACGGCGGCCCTGGTGCTGCCCGGCATGGGCGACTCGCTGGTCATGGAGATCGTCGACGGCGAGGGCGCGGACGAGCTCATCGGCACCGTCATGCCGCCCGACGGCCGCGCGCAGACGGTACTGCGGGACGGCAACGGCCTGCTCGTCGACTCGCTCCACCGCGCCCGCGCGATGCGCGTCGACGCGATGCGCCGGTTCGGGCCGGCCCTCTACGCGCCCATGCAGGCCGACGGCCGCGGCGTCGGCGTGCTGGTGCTCCTGCGCCTGGTCGGGTCGCAGCCGTTCGGGCGCTCCGACCTCGCGACGGCCGAGTCCTACGCCGCGCAGGCGGCCCTGGCCCTCGTGCTCGCGGAGGCGCGGCACGCTCAGGACGTCGCGGCGCTGCTGGACGAGCGCGAGCGCATCGCCCGGGACCTGCACGACCTGGCCATCCAGCAGCTCTTCGCGACGGGCATGCAGCTCGAGACGGTGCGCCGCCGGGCCGCGCGCGGCGTGGACCCCTCGGAGCTGACCGGCATCGTCGAGGACGCGCTCGACAACGTCGACGCCACCGTGCGCCAGATCCGCTCGATCGTGCACGCGCTGCGCGACCCCGACGCCGACGCCCCGCTTGCCGAGCGCCTGCGCCGTGAGGCGTCGCTCGCGCGCACCGGGCTGGGCTTCGCGCCGTCCCTGGTCATCACGCTCGACGGCCGCGTGCTCGACTCGGCGGACGCGCTCGAGGGCGACGCGGGGCTGCTCGACGACCGCGTCGGCGAGGACATGTCCGACGACGTCGTCGCCGTCGTCCGGGAGGGCCTGGCGAACGCGGCGCGGCACGCGCAGGCCACGGGCGTGACCGTGCGCGTGGAAGTGGAGGGTGAGGACATCGCCGGCCGGGTCGTGGTCGAGGTGGAGGACGACGGCGCGGGCCTGCCGCCCGAGCGCGACCGCAAGTCCGGCACCGACAACCTCGCCGCCCGGGCGCGCCGGCACGGCGGCACGTTCTCGCTCGGGACGACCGACGAGGGGCGCGGCACGCTCCTGACCTGGTCCGCGCCGCTGGCCGGGGGCCGCCAGCGCGGCTGAGGACGGTGGCGGGTCAGGCGGCCCAGTCGCCGAGTGCGCCCTCGAGGGAGCCGAGCGTCGCGTCGAGGAGCGACCACCGGTCGTCGTCGGGGCAGCCCCGGTCCACCCAGTGCAGGCACGCGGCGTCGAGGAACCCGAACCAGCCCCACAGGGCGTAGTCGTGGCGGACGGTGCTGCTGGGTGCCAGCAGGTCACGCAGCCGGTCCACGTACTCCAGACGCGCACGCCGGCGGACCTGCGTGGCGACGTCGGGCTCGGCGCGCGTGCCGGCGAAGGGCGACGCCCAGCCGGCCCGGTGCGCGGCGACGTGGTCGAGGTGGACGAGCACCGTGGCGCGGACGCGGTCGCGCACGGGGACGCCGTCGGGAAGCTCGGCGAGCGCCGCGACCTGCCGATCGAGCAGGTCCGCGATCGCCCGGTCGAGCACCTGGGCGTACAGCTCGGACTTGCCCGCGAAGTAGCGGTAGACGAGCGCCTCCGACGCGCCCGCTCGCGCTGCCACGGCGGCGATGCCCACCTCGTCGTAGGGCGCGGTGGCGAAGGCCTCGGCGGCGGCGGCGAGGATCACCCCGCGCCGCTCGTCCGGGTCGAGCCGCTGCCGCGGGGTCCTGTCGGTTCGCGTCATGGTTGCCAGCCTAGCGTTAGTGAGCTAGCCTCACTAACGTTAGTGAACGATCCTCACTAGGAGTGCCTGTGCCCCGTACGAGCGACCGCACCTGGTGGCACGTCTACCCGCTCGGCTTCACCGACGCCCCCATGACCCGCGACGGCGGCCCGCACGAGCCGCGCCTGCGCCGCCTGCTCGGTTGGCTCGACCACGCGCGCGACCTCGGCGCCACGGGCCTCCTGCTCGGCCCGGTCTTCGACTCCGCGACGCACGGCTACGACACCCTGGACCACCTGCGGATCGACCCGCGCCTGGGCACCGAGGAGGATCTCGACGCGCTGCTCGCCGCCGCGCACGACCGGGGCCTGAATGTTGCGCTCGACGGCGTGTTCAACCACGTGAGCGACCAGCACGCGACGGTCGTCCGGGCCAGGGAGGCCGGCTTCACGGGCCCCGATGCCGCGTGGCTGCGCGTCGAGGAGACGCCCGCCGGCCCGCGCCCCCGGGTCTTCGAGGGGCACGCCGCGCTCGTGGAGCTGGACCACGGCAACCCGGAGGTCGCCGCCTACGTGGCGGGCGTCATGAACCACTGGCTCAACCGCGGCGTCGACGCCTGGCGGCTCGACGCCGCGTACGCCGTCGCCCCCGAGCTCTGGGCGCCGATCCTGGCCACCGTCCGGGCCCGCCATCCGGAAGCATGGGTTTTCGGCGAGGTCATCCACGGCGACTACGCCGACGTCGTCGCGCGCTCCGGCATGGACTCCGTCACCCAGTACGAGCTGTGGAAGGCGACCTGGTCGAGCCTCACCGACCGCAACTTCTTCGAGCTCGACTGGACCCTGACGCGGCACAACGCATTCCTGGAGACGTTCGTGCCGCAGACGTTCGTCGGCAACCACGACGTCACGCGCATCGCGACGACGCTCGGCCCGGCGGGGGCGACGGTGGCGCTGGCCGTCCTCATGACCGTCGGCGGCGTGCCCTCGATCTACTACGGCGACGAGCTCGGCTGGACGGGCGTCAAGGAGCACCGCGCCGGCGGCGACGACGCCATCCGCCCGCCCTACCCGGCCGAACCGTCGGTCCTGACCGGCGACGCGCGGGTGCACCAGGCGCACCGCGACCTGATCGCGCTGCGGCGGACGCGGCCATGGCTGACGACGGCGACCACGCAGACGCTCGAGCTCACCAATGCCCGCTACCGGTACCGCACGGTGCCCGCCGACGGCGGCCCGGGTCTCGAGGTCGAGCTCGACGTGGCCGACTCCCCGCGCGCGACGGTCCGGGCCGACGACGGCTCCGTCCTCTGGGCGTCCCCCGCCTGAGGCGTCGGGATCAGTCGCCCGGCACTCCACCCATGGCTCGCCGGCCTTCCTGAGCCCGACGGGCTGCGCCGATCGTCGTCGGGATCAGTCGCCCGGCTCGCTCCGCCAGGCCGAGTGCTTGCGGCCCGCCACCCATGCTGCGACCTGCGTGCGGCGCTGCAGACCCATCTTGCTCAGCAGCGACGTGATGTGGTTCTTGACCGTCTTCTCGGCGACGCCGAGGCGCTCGGCGATCTCGCGGTTCGACATGCCCTCGCCGATGAGGTCCAGCACGCGCAGCTCGCTCGGCGTCAGGGACTCGGTCGGGTCCTCGTGCCCGGCGCGGCGGCGGGCGACGGTCCGGTCGTCCAGGAGCGTGCGCCCCGAGGCGACGGCCCGGATGACGTCCGTGATCTCCGCGCCCCGCACGCTCTTGAGCAGGTACGCGGCGGCGCCCGCCTCGAGCGCCGCGGCCAGGGCGTCGTCGTCGTCGAACGAGGTCAGGATGATCGCGCGCGCGTCCGGCAGCGACTCCCGCACGGTCTCGAGCAGGTCGATCCCCGTGCCGTCGGGCAGCTGCAGGTCGACGAGCATGACCTGCGGCCGCACCAGGGTGGCGCGGCGGACACCGTCGGCCACCGACCCGGCCTCGGCCACGACGGTCATCCCGTCGGTGCGCTCGACGACCTCGGCGATGCCGCGGCGGACGACCTCGTGGTCGTCGACGATCATGACGGAGATGGGCGCGGACCGGCCGCCTGCGGGCGGCGGCGTGGGCTGGCTCGTGGCGGACACGATGGCATCGTATCGACTCGTGACGACGATCCTGCTGCCCTCCACCGTCGACGGCGATCCCGCGCTCCCCGCGGGGGTCACGGCGGTGCGC
>JAEZBT010000425.1 GCA_023426865.1 Actinomycetes bacterium | reverse complement strand
GTGGAGGGCCGGTGCCGCCCGGTGGAGGGCCGGCGGCGGGAAGGTCAGGCGGACGCGGCCGGCGCGCTGGCCGCAGGGGCGGACGTGCTCGACGCGGACGACGCCGCGGACGTGCTCGACGAGCTGCCGGACGACGAGCTGCCGGACGACGAGCCGTTCGCCGCCGACCCGCTGGACGCCGGGATGGACGCGGTCTTGCCGGAGGACCGCGAGTCGGTCCGGTAGAAGCCCGACCCCTTGAACACCACGCCCACGGCACCGAAGAGCTTGCGCAGGCGGCCGGAGCACTCGGGGCAATCGGTCAGGGAGGCGTCGGCGAAGGACTGCTGGGCGTCGAAGCGGTGCCCGCACGCGGTGCACGCGTAGGAGTACGTCGGCACTGTTCCTCCAGGTCGGCTCGCCAGATCGGCCGGCGGGGGCGTCCGCCCCGCCTGGCACTCGGCTCAACTGAGTGCCAATGGTACGACGCTCGACGACCGCCGCGCATTCCCCGACCACCGGCCGACCGCCCACCACCCGCCGGCCGACCACCGACCCGACCCGGCCGACCCGCGCGGTCCCACGCAGCCCGCCACGGCGCCAGCGACTACCCTGCCAGCGTGCCCCGAAGCCGAGCGCTGCGCGTCCTCATCGTCGTCGCCCTGGTCGCGGTGCTCGCCCTCGTCGCGATCGTCGCCGTGGCCGCCGCCGTCGTGCGCAGGCCGCTGCCCGACCACGCGGGCACCGCGCAGCTCCCCGGCCTGTCCGCCGAGGTGACGGTGCTGCGCGACGCGCGGGGCGTGCCGACGATCGAGGCCACCACGGCCGAGGACCTCTTCCGGGCGCAGGGCTACGTGCACGCGCAGGACCGCTTCTTCGAGATGGACTACCGCCGGCACGTGACGGCCGGGCGGCTCTCGGAGCTCGTCGGCGAGAACGCGGACGCACTCGCCGCCGACAATGTGATCCGCACGTTCGGCTGGCGTGAGGTCGCCGAGCAGGAGTGGGCACTCCTCGACGAGTCGACCCGTCGCTACCTCACCGCCTACGCCGAGGGTGTGAACGCCTACCTCGACAGCCGGGGCGCGGAGGAGATCGCCGTCGAGTACACGGTGCTCGGCCTCCAGGTCGACGTCGCCCACCCCGAGCCGTGGGAGCCGGTCGACTCCCTCGCCTGGCTCAAGGCGATGGCCTGGGACCTGCGGGCGAACTACAACGACGAGCTGGCCCGCGGCCTGACGTACACGACGGTGCGCGACGTCACGCGCGTCGACGAGCTCTTCCCCGCGTACCCCGGGGACGAGCACGTCCCGATCGTGCCGGCCGATCCCGACGCTGCGGCCACCTCGGCGGTCCAGGCGGCGCCGGCGGCGCTGCCCGCCGACCTCGAGCGTGCGCTCGCCGACGCCCAGGCGGCGGTCGCGGCCGTCCCGACGCTCCTCGGCTCCGGCGACGGCGTCGGCTCGAACTCGTGGGCCGTGTCGGGCGACCTCACCGCGAGCGGCGCGCCGATCCTGGCCAACGACCCGCACCTGTCGATCTCGGCGCCCGGGGTGTTCATGCAGATGGGCCTGCGCTGCGCCGACGTCGGCCCGCAGTGCCCGTTCGACGTCGCCGGCTTCTCGTTCGCCGGCTTCCCGGGCGTCATCATCGGCCACAACGCGGACCTCGCCTGGGGCCTGACGAACATGGGCGCCGACGTCACCGACTTCTTCCTCGAGCGCGTCGACGACGAGACCGACACCTACCTGCGCGACGGCGAGCGGGAGCCGCTCGACGTGCGCACCGAGGTCATCGAGGTGAACGGGGGCGACCCCGTCGAGCTCGAGGTCCGCTCGACCGTGCACGGCCCGCTCGTGAGCGACGCGCTCGACGCCGGCCTGCTCGCGGGGTCCCCGACCCCGGTGGGCGGCCGCGTGGGCCGCACCGAGGTCGCGCTGGCGTGGACCGCGCTCACGCCGGGCCGGACGGCGGACGCGGTCTTCCGGCTGAACACCGCGGCGGACGCGGCCGACGTCGCCGCCGCCGCGGCCGCCTTCGCCGTCCCGGCGCAGAACATCGTGTGGGCGACCACCGACGGGCACATCGGCTACCAGGCCCCCGGGCTCATCCCGATCCGGCAGCGGATCACCGACGGCCCCGTCCCGTCCGACGGCACGTGGCCGCGACCGGGCTGGGACTCGCGCTACGACTGGCAGGGCTTCGTGCCGCCGCAGGACCTGCCGGCCGTCCAGGACCCGCCCGAGGGGTACGTCGTCGCCGCGAACCAGGCCGTCACCACGGCCGGGACAGGCCCGTACCTCACGAGCGACTGGGACTACGGCTACCGCTCGCAGCGCATCCGCACCCTGCTGGACGAGGCCCTCGCCGCCGGGACGCCGATCGACGTCGCCCTGATGAACGAGATGCAGCTCGACACGTGGAGCGCCTTCGCCGACGAGCTGGTGCCGGCCCTCCTCGCCGCCCCGGTCGATGACCCCTTCACGCTCGAGGCCGTGGACCTCCTGCGCGACTGGGACCTGCGGCAGGACGCCGACTCGCCCGCGGCGGCGTACTTCGCCGCGGTCTGGTCGACCCTGCTGGAGCTGACCTTCCAGGACGACCTGCCGGAGAGCGTCTGGCCGAACGGTGGCAGCCGGTGGCTGCAGGTCGTCGTGGACCTGCTCGGCGACGAGGACAACCCCTGGTGGGACGACCGGACCACCGTGAACATCGTCGAGAGCCGCGACGAGCTCCTCTCCCGGGCGCTCGAGTCGGCACGCCTCGAGCTGACCGTCGAGCTCGGCAAGGACGTCCGCGACTGGGAGTGGGGCCGGCTGCACACCGCCGCGCCGCAGCACCCCGTGCTGGGCGGCGAGTCGATCCCCGCGCCCGTGCGCGAGCTCGTCAACCCGCACCCCCTGGGGATGCCGGGCGGCTCGTCGATCGTCAACGCGACCGCGTGGGACGCTGCGAGCGGGTCGTTCGAGGTCACCGCAGGCCCGGTCATGCGCATGGTCGTCGACCTGGGCGACCTCGACTCCTCGACGTGGGTCACGCTGACCGGGACGTCAGGGCATCCGGGCAGCGTCCACTACACCGACCAGTTCGACGCCTGGGCGCACGGGCGGACCTTCCCCTGGCCCTTCGGCGCCGACGCCGTCCGTGAGGCGTCGGTGCGGGAGCTCACGCTCCGGCCGGAGTCCTGAGCCACCGCCACCCGCTCGGGGTGGCCACGATGTCGACGGAGCGGTCGTGCGGCTCGCGGGGGAGCGGGCGCTCCTCGGCGTCGTACACCTCGTCGTCGAAGACGATCGCGACGACGATCGCGTCGGCCGGCGCGTGGCGCAGCACACGGTCGTACCAGCCGCCGCCCTGGCCCAGCCGCCCGCCGGCGGTGTCGACGGCGAGTGCGGGCGCGATGACCGCCTGCACCTCGGTGAGTGCGTCCGCGCCGAGCGTCGGCCCCGCAGGCTCGGCCGGCCGGCCCGGCGCGCGGACCTGCAGGTCGCCGGCTGTCACA
>JAEZBT010000345.1 GCA_023426865.1 Actinomycetes bacterium | reverse complement strand
GCGCGGCTCGCCGTCATCGGCATGGGCAAGTGCGGCGGTCGGGAGCTCAACTACGTGAGCGACGTCGACGTCGTCTACGTGGCCGAGCCTGCCGACGGCGTCGCGGAGACCGAGGGCCTGGCGGTGGCGACGCGCCTGGCGACGGTGCTCGCACGCGTCTGCTCGGCGCCGTCCGGGGAGCCCGCGCTGTGGCCGGTCGACGCGGCGCTGCGCCCGGAGGGCAAGCAGGGCCCGCTCGTGCGAACGGTCGCCAGCCACGTGGCGTACTACGAGCGCTGGGCCAAGACGTGGGAGTTCCAGGCGCTGCTCAAGGCCCGTCCGGTGGCCGGCGACCGCGAGGTGGGCGAGGCCTACCGCCGGGCGATCGCGCCGATGGTGTGGGCCGCGGCCGGCCGCGAGCACTTCGTCGAGGACGCGCAGGCCATGCGGCGCCGGGTCGAGGACAACGTGCCCGCGGCCGAGGCCGACCGGCAGATCAAGCTGGGCGCCGGGGGCCTGCGGGACGTGGAGTTCACCGTGCAGCTGCTCCAGCTCGTGCACGGCCGCACGGACGAGGCGCTGCGCAGCCCCACCACGCTCGACGCGCTCGCCGCGCTCGCCGCCGGCGGGTACGTCGGCCGGGACCACGCCGCGCGGCTCGGGGTCTGCTACCGCACGCTCCGGGTGCTCGAGCACCGCCTGCAGCTCCACCGGCTCCGCAGGACACACCTCATGCCCACGACCGACGCCGAGCTGCGGCGGCTCGCGCGCTCCGTCGGCCTGCGCAACGGCGGGGACGTGCTGGACCAGTGGCGCACGGTGCGCCGCGACGTCCGACGGCTGCACGAGGAGCTCTTCTACCGGCCGCTGTTGCCGGCGACCGCGCGCCTGTCGCCCGAGGACGTGTCGCTCGCCCCCGAGGCCGCGCGCGCCCGGCTGGCGGCGATCGGCTACCGGGATCCGTCGGGGGCGCTGCGGCACATCGCCGCCCTGACCGACGGCGTGAGCCGGCGTGCCGCGATCCAGCGTCAGCTCCTGCCGGTGCTCCTGGGCTGGTTCGCGGAGGGCAGCGACCCGGACGCCGGTCTGCTGTCGTTCCGGCGGGTGTCGGACGAGCTGGGGTCCACGCACTGGTACCTCAAGCTGCTGCGCGACTCCGGGGCGGCCGCGGAGCGGCTGGCGCGCGTGCTGTCGTCCTCGAGGTACGTGGCCGACGCCCTCGCCCGCTCGCCGGAGTCCATCGCGTGGCTGGACGACGACGACGAGCTGGTGCCACGGGACCGCGACCGGCTCGCCGGCGAGGCCGCGGCGCTCCTGGCGCGCACGCCGGACGACGCCGAGGCGGTCACCCTGCTGCGAGCCCTGCGGCGGCGCGAGCTGGCCCGGACGGCGGTCGCCGAGGTGCTGGCGCTGCGGTCGGCCCCGGAGACCTCGACGGCGCTGAGCGCGGCGGCCGACGTCGTGCTCCAGGGCGTGTTGCGAGTGGTCGAGCGTCAGCTCGAGACGGACGAGGGTCTGCTCACCCGGCTGTGCGTGGTCGGCATGGGGCGGTACGGCGGCGCCGAGATGGGCTACGGGTCCGACGCCGACGTGATGTTCGTGCACGAGCCGCTGCCCGGCGCCGACGGGACGCGGGCCCAGGCGCAGGCGACCGCCATGGCGACGCGGCTGCGGACGCTGCTCGCCGGCACGGGGCCGGAGCCCGCCCTCGAGGTCGACGCGGACCTGCGGCCCGAGGGTCGCAACGGCCCCCTCGTCCGCACGCTCGGGTCCTTCGCGGAGTACTACGGGCGGTGGTCCTCACCCTGGGAGGCCCAGGCGCTCCTGCGCGCGCGTCCGACGGCGGGCGACGCCGGTCTCGCCACCCGGTTCCTCGAGTTGATCGACCCCGTGCGCTACCCGGCTGGGGGTGCCGCGGCCGCCACGGTGCGGGAGGTCCGGCGGCTCAAGGCCCGGATGGAGGCGGAGCGGCTGCCGCGCGGCGTCGACCCGGCGCGGCACCTCAAGCTCGGCCGAGGCGGGCTCAGCGACGTCGAGTGGACGGTCCAGCTCCTCCAGCTGCTGCACGCGCACGAGGTCCCCGGCCTCCGCACGCCCTCGACGCTCGACGCCCTCGCGGCGGCCACCGAGGCGGACCTGCTCGCCGAGGCCGACGCCGCGACCCTGCGCGAGGCATGGCTGCTGTCGTCCCGCCTGCGGGACGGGATCGTCCTGTGGACCGGCCGGGCCGGCGGCGCGATGGCCGACGTCCTGCCGCACGACCGGCGGGCCCTCAACGGGCTCGCGCGCATGCTCGGGCTGCCGCCGGCGTCGGGCGCGGAGCTGGAGGAGCTCTACCTGCGGAGCGGGCGCCGGGCCCGCGCGGTGATGGAGCGCGTCTTCTACGGCTGAGCCGCCCGGCCGCGTACGGCGCTCAGAGCCCGCGGCGGCGGCCCTCGATCTTCGGGCAGACGTCGACGAGCACGTCCAGCCCTGCGGCGAGGGCACGCTCCTCGGCCTCGGCGTCGGTGACCCCGAGCTGGAGCCAGACGGCGCGCGCGCCCACGGCG
This sequence comes from Actinomycetes bacterium, assembly GCA_023426865.1. Taxonomy (GTDB): domain Bacteria; phylum Actinomycetota; class Actinomycetes; order Actinomycetales; family Cellulomonadaceae; genus Actinotalea. The sequence goes on along the minus strand of JAEZBT010000345.1, from coordinate 464 downwards.
ATCGCCTCGTCCACCAGCGCACCGACCCGGCTGGAGTTGACGAACAGGTCGACGACGTCGATCTGGCCGGGCACGTCCGCGAGGCGGGCGTACCCGCGCTCGCCGTGCACGGTCTCGGCCCGCGGGTGCACGGGAACGATGGTGTGGCCGAGGGCCTGGAGGTACGCGGCGACGCCGTGGGCGGGCCGCTCGTCGTTCGTGGACAGCCCGACGACGGCCCAGCGCCCCGGCACCGTGAGGAGTCGGTCGATCGCCGTGGGGTCGTTTCGCACCGTCATGACCTCAGCGAAGCATCCCGGGGGCGCTGGTGCCCGGGGACATCGGCCCTTGCGCCGGGTCCACCTGCCCGGCCGGGGTCACGGCGTCTCCCAGGGGTCGATCGGCACCTCGGTGCGCAGGGCGCGGACGGTCGGCTGGCGCAGTCGCCCGGCCCGGGTCCGCTGCAGGTACGCGACGTCCACGCC
>JAEZBT010000252.1 GCA_023426865.1 Actinomycetes bacterium | reverse complement strand
GCCGCGATGCGGGCCACCACGTCGTCGGCGCTCCGAGCGCGGTGCTCCGCGTAGGCGGGCGGTTCCCCGGGCACGGGGTCCGGCGGCAAGCGGTGGTACGCGCAGACGACCGCACACCCCTGCGCCGCGAGCGCGACGGCGGTCGCCGCCCCGATGCCGTGGTTCGCGCCGGTCACGATCGCGACATGCCGGGCGACGGGCTGGTCGACGGGCTGGTCGGCGTCCTCGGTCACGCCCCGAGCCTGGCACCGGGCGTCCAGCACCTCCACCGGTTTGCCGCCCGGGATCGTGAAGCGTTGCTGTCGGAAGGCGAAAGGAACGCTTCACGATGTCGCCCGGCCGGCGGCTGGCAACCCGTCCTCGCGTCAGGCCGGGTCGCGCGCGATCGGGCAGGTCATGCAGTGCCCGCCGCCGCGCCCGCGGCCGAGCTCCGCGCCGCGGATCTCGAGCACCTCGACCCCGGCCTCGCGCAGGTTCCGGTTGGTGGTCGTGTTGCGGTCGTAGGTGAAGACGACCCCGGGCTCGAGCGCGACGGCGTTGTTGCCGCTGTCCCACTGCTGGCGCTCGGTCTCGTCGCTGTCCCCGCCCGTGCCGACGACGCGCAGCCGGTCCAGCCCGAGCGCCCCGGCGACGACGTCGAGCAGCGGCCGGTCGCCCTCGTCGGTGACGTGGATCCGCGCGGCGTCCGCGCCCGGCCGGAGCGTGAAGGCCCGGATCCGGTCGACGATCCGTGGGTAGACGGTCACGAGGTCGCGGTCGGCGAACGTCAGCACGGTGTCCAGGTGCATCGCCGAACGCAGCCGCGGCATCCCCGCGACCACCACCCGCTCCGCCGCGCCCTGCTCGAAGAGCGCCGCCGCGAGCTGTGTGATGCCCTGCCGCGACGTCCGCTCGCTCATCCCGACGAGCACCGTCCCGTTGCCCACCGGCATGACGTCGCCGCCCTCGACGGTCGCCTGGCCCCAGTCCTGCTCGGGGTCGCCCCACCAGACGGTCGTCCCGGTGAAGCGCGGGTGGAACAGGTAGACCGCCTTCATGAGCAGCGTCTCGTCCTTGCGCGCCGCGTAGGAGAGCGGGGCGAGGACGACGCCGTCGTACAGCCAGGCGGTGGTGTCGCGCGTGTAGAGGAGGTTGGGCAGGGGCGGCAGCACGTACGTGCGCGACGCCGGCGACCACTCCGCGAGGGCCGTGTGCGGGCCGCGGACGTCGGGCGGCAGGTCCTCGACCGCGAGCCCGCCGATCAGGTGCTCGGCCACCCGCCGCAGCGGCAGCGACTCGAGGTACGCGCGCGCAGGGTCCATGAGCGTCAGGCCCGAGGTGTTCGGCGTGACGGTGCGGTCCAGCACCCAGTCGCGCGCGCCCGGCACCTCGAGGGTCTGCGTGAGCAGGTCGTGCAGCTCGAGCACCTCGACGCCGCGGGCCCGCAGCTCGGCGACGAACGCGCGGTGGTCCTCCTGCGCGGCCTCGACCCACAGGACGTCGTCGAACAGCAGGTCGGCCGAGTTGCTCGGGGTCAGGCGGCGGTGCGCCAGCCCGGGCTCGCAGACGAGGACCGTCCGCAGCCGCCCGACCTCCGAGTGCACGCCGTGCGGGTGGGTGGTCGTGATGTCGGCCTCCTCGCGTCGTCGCGTGCGCCCCGGGGCGCGGTCCCGCCCCAGGCTATTGCCGGGGGCCGCCGTCGGCGCGAGTAGGCTCTCGCGGTTGTGAGCCGCCTGGTCGAAGCCCTGCTCCCGGCCCGGTTGGGCACCGGGTTCCGGTGGCTGCTGGGCTCGTCCTGGGTGACCAACCTGGGCGACGGCATCGTGCTCGCGGCAGGCCCGCTCCTGGTGGCCTCGATGACCGACGACGCGCGACTGGTCGCCCTGGGCGCGACGCTGCAGTGGCTGCCGCCGCTGCTGTTCGGCCTGCTGGCCGGCGCGCTGTCCGACCGGCTCGACCGGCGGCGCCTCGTCATCGTCATGAACCTCGTACGGGCGCTCGTCCTGGCGGTGCTCGCGACGGCCGTCGTCACGGAGCAGGTGACGATCGCCGTGGTGCTCGCGGCGCTGTTCCTGCTGGGCACGAGCGAGGTGTTCGCCGACAACACCGCCTCGACGCTGATGCCGATGCTCGTGCACCGCGACGACCTCGCGATCGCGAACTCCCGGCTGCAGGCCGGGTACGTCACGGTCAACCAGCTCGCGGGCCCGCCGCTCGGTGCGGCGCTGTTCGCGGCCGGTGCGGCGCTGCCGTTCGCGGCGGAAGCCGTGCTGGTCATCGCGGGCGCGGTGCTGGTCTCGCGCCTGCGGCTGCCCGCGAACGCCGAGCAGCGCGCGGAGACCCACTTCGGCCGCGACATCGCCGAGGGGGTGCGGTTCGCGCTGCGCCACGCCGCGGTGCGGACGCTGATCCTGACCATCTTCACGTTCAACATCACGTTCGGCGCCGCGTGGTCGGTGCTCGTGCTCTACGCGACCCGGCGCCTCGGCATGGGCGAGGTCGGGTTCGGCCTGCTCACCACGGTGATGGCGGCCGGGGGCCTCATCGCCACGGTCACGTACGGCTGGATCACGCGGCACGTCTCGCTCGCGGACCTCATGCGGATCGGCCTGGTCATCGAGACCCTCACGCACGTCGCGCTCGCGCTCACGACCGTGCCCTGGGCGGCGATGGCGATCATGTTCGTCTTCGGGGCCCACGCGTTCGTCTGGGGCACGACGTCGATGACCATCCGCCAGCGCGCCGTGCCGCTGCGCCTCCAGGGCCGCGTGAACTCCGTGAACCTCATCGGCTCGTTCGGCGGGCTCGTGCTGGGGTCCGTGGTCGGCGGGTCGCTCGCGCAGCAGTGGGGCGTGACCGCGCCGTTCTGGTTCGCCGCCGCGGGGTCGGCGGTGTTCGTCGTCGCGATCTGGCGCCAGCTGCGGCACATCGCCGTGGCCGACGCCTCGCCCATCGTCGACGAGGGCTGACGCGGGGCGGCTACCCGGGCTGACTCGGCTCGAGCCGGGCGGGCGCGCCGTGGCCGGGGAGCAGCAGCCGGGCGCCGGTCGCCCGGATCAGCC